>OMOG01000277.1:5047-9002 GCA_900290305.1 Candidatus Sulfopaludibacter sp. SbA4 | reverse complement strand
TTCGGCCGGCATGGCGTTCGCCGTCTTCCACAGCGCCATCCCCAGATCCAGAACCGCAACCCGATCGGCGGGGTCGGCCGCCGCCAAGGCTTCGGCCAGGGCCAACGTCTTGCGGAGGTATTCCAGCGACTCGGCATTACCACCCAGTTGGCCGATCGCGTTGAACGCGTCCGCCACCTTGCTGTAAGCGATCATGAGGTTGCGGCGGTAGCGGGCGTTATCCGGATGCGCCGCCACCAGCGACTCGCGAATGCGCACATCTTTGCGCGCCTCTTCGAGCGCCTCATCCAGCTTGCCGGTACTCGCCAGAATCGACGAGAGTTTCGAGTAGCCCGAGGCCAGGTTCTCTGCCGAGATGTCGCTCGCGGGCTCGGCCGTCTCCAACCGCTCCATGATAGCCACGCCTTTCCGCGCCTTCCCGAGCGCCCGAGATCGATCGGTATCTTCCCGAGCGCTCGCCGCATACAGGCTTGACAGGGCACGCAGGTTCTCGTAGTTGGAGGGATCGCGCCGGGCCATGTCCTCGCCAATCTCCACGCCTTCCCCATAGATCCGGAGAGCCGCCGCGCGATTGCCCTCAGCCAGGGTGTCGCCGATGCGCTCGCGCATGCGCTGACGAATGGGATTGGCTCGCGCGGATTCCGGACTGGCGGCCAGACCGTCGGCGATCTTCATGGCCTTGCGGTAGCTTTCCAGCGCCTGGGCGGTGTTTCCCAGGCTGCGTTCGAGGACGTTCCCCTGCACGTCGCCGACGCGCTCGTAAGCTTCGGCCAGCTCCAGGCGGAGCCCGGGTTCGCCGGCGGACTCACGCGCCAGCCCGTCGAGGTATTGGAGAGCCGTGGTCACAATCGTCTCGCGGGCCTTGACGGAGCCAGGCAAATCGCGGATGGCGTCGTAAACGTCGTAGAGCACGGTGTGCGCGAGGCGGCGCACTTCGTTGAAGCGGCGCTGCGCGCGCTTGGCCTCGATCGTCGACACAGTAACGCCGGCTGCCAGGCTCACCACCAGGAGCGCGGCCGCGGCCACGCCCGCCCGATGCCGCCGGAGGAACTTGCCGTAGCGGTAGGCCAGCGTATCCTCGCGCGCCCGCACGGGGAGCCCGGCGAGATAGCGGCGCAGGTCCTCGGAGAACTCCGCTACCGATCCATAGCGGCGCGCAGGCTCCTTCTGCATGGCCATCAGGATGATGTTGTCGAGATCGCCCGCTTTGAGCGCCGGCGGGCGCGTCTGGGAGCTGTCCGCAGCCGAGCGCCTCCACGCGGTGCTCGGTTTTTCCGGAGCTTCGGTGCAGACGGCGCGCTCGATCTCGGCCGTGGTATAGTCTCGCAGGCGATGCGGGCGGACGCCGGATACCAGTTCGTAGAGGATGGCGCCCAGCGAGTAGACGTCGGTGGCGGTGGTAATGGCTTCACCGCGCACCTGCTCCGGACTGGCGTAGTCCGGGGTGAGCAGGTGCATCCCGCCGGCTGCCATGGTGAGCTGTAGAGCGTCGTCCGGCCCGAGCAGCTTGGCGATGCCGAAATCCAGCAGCTTGGGCGATCCGCCGGCGTCCACCAGGATATTGCCTGGCTTGAGGTCGCGATGGACCACCAGGTTCTGATGCGCGCTTTCGACCGCCGCGCACACCTTGAGGAAGAGCGCGATGCGCTCCCCGGTCCCCAGGCCGCGCTCCGCGCACCACGAGGTGATGGGCTGGCCCTCGACGTACTCGATGACCAGGTACGGCCTTCCATCCGCCGTACTGCCGCCATCCAGGAGGCGGGCGATGTTGGGGTGGTCGAGCCGCGCCAGGATCTGGCGCTCCTGGAGGAAGCGCCCCAGCAACGCGGCCGTATCCATGCCGCGGGTGACCAATTTGATGGCCACGCGCTTCTGGAACTGTTCGTCGGCGCGTTCGGCCAGGTACACGGTGCCCATGCCGCCCCGGCCAATCTCGCGGACCACGCGATAGACCCCCAGGCGCTCGCCTTCGGCCAGGCCGAGTTTCTCGGCTTGAAACAGGGCGGCGGAGCCCTCCACGGCGCCGGCGATGGCCTGCTCGCTCCCGGCGTCGAGCGCGAGCAGCGATTCTACTTCTTCGCGCAGGGCCTGGTCGTCGCCGCAGGCTTGATTCAGGAAGGCGGCTCGCGCGGAGGCGTCGCAGTCCAGCGCCGCCTGGAGGATCGCCTCGATGCGCTGCCACCGCTCCGCGGTCATGCCGGCGGGCCGCGTTCCTTCGATGCCGCCGGGCGTCATGCAGTAGTCCTGGCGTTCATCTGGCGGCGCAGCCATAGGCGGGCGAGGCGCGTCTCACGCTCGGCGATGGTGGTGGAAACTCCCAGGCTCTGCCCCACCTCTTCCGCCGTCATGCCCCCGAAGTAGCGCAGCTCGATGATTTTGGCTTTCCTGGCATCCATGGCTTCCAATTCGCTCAGCGCTTCGTCGAGGGCGAGCATCTCGTCGGGGCGCGCGGGGGTTGCCTCGGAGATGTCCTCCAAGGGGACCCGGAGAGCACCGCCGCCGCGTTTGCCGGCGCGGGTCTTGCGCGCCCAATCCACCAGAATGAGGCGCATCAGATGGGCCGCTACCCCGAAGAAATGGGCGCGGTTCTGCCAGGTCCGCTGGTCTTGATCGACCAGCCGCAGGTAGGCCTCGTGGACCAGGGCGGTGGGCTGGAGCGTGTGGCCGGGCCGTTCGCGGCTCAGGTAGTTGCGGGCCAGTTTCCGTAACTCGTCGTAGACCAGGGGAGTCAGTTGATCGAGAGCGGCTTCGCTGCCCTCGCCCCACTCGATCAGCAAACGGGTGATCGGTTGCGCTTCCGGCATGCGGATGTCGTAAGCATCATACTCTATTCGGAGGGCTGGGAGCAGCAAGGTTGGAGGGTGGGACGGCGAAGCGGCGGTTGCGGCGCGCCGCCCTGCAGGCAGTTGCAAAGGTCGATGGCTTAGACCGAAGGCCGGTCACTTCCCACGCCAAGGGCGGTCCGAGCGGCCAGTAGTTGACGGTGAAGGGCAGTGAAAGGGCGACGGAACCGCGGGCCGCCAGGCGGTTGTCCGGCGGTCGTGCGGGCCGGGCTATGGTTCCGATCGGGAGCCGGGCAGCGAACTGGTTGGTTCCAACGCGCCACCCTGCATCCAATCCGGAGGGTTGATGGTTAGACCGCAGGGAGCAACCCGGCTGCCAGGGTCTCGTTGTGGTTGAGGGTGAGTGCCCCGGCCTTGACGGCGGTCTTTCACGCGCAGTCCGGCTGCCAGGGCCTCGTTGTGGTTTGGGCGTTAGTTCGGGTCTCCGCCAGCTTTACGACCGGCCTTCAGATTCGTCTTCGTTTTCATTTTGTTTCCTCTTTCGTAGTGTTGTTGAAGGGCGCCTTTCATGCGCCCTCGACTATACAAGCGCAGGCGGAAGGGAAATCCGTTGCGAAGACGAAAGTTTTTTTGACCTGACGTTGAAGCGGCCGCTCTGCGGGCAGTGCCGGCGGCTTTGGCCTCGTTATAGATTCGATCGGGAGCCGGGCGTCGCACTGGTGGCTCCAGCGTGCCACCCGGCTGGTTTGGTTGCGGTTCTCAGGTTACTCGACAGCGGTAGGACCGGCCTTGACCGCGGTCTTTACCCGCAGCCCAGCGCCGCCACCGGAACCGTGATAGATGGGACCAGCCTTGACGGCGGTCTTCGTGCGCAGTCCCCCGGCGAGTGTCTCGTTGTGATTGATGCCGCCACTACGGTAGATGGGGCCGGCTTTGACCGCGGTCTTCGTGCGCAGCCCAGCACCGCCGCTGCCGCTCCACTGGATGCTCCCGCCCTTGACGGCGGTCTTCACGGGCAGTCCGGCAGCCAGCGTCTCGTTGTGGTTGCCGGGCATGGGCGGAAACGGCTTCGGAAGCGTGAGACTCCCGGCTTTCAGATTCGTCTTCGTTTTCATTTCGTTTTCTCCTCTTTATACGAACGGGCCGGGTGAACCCGCGCCCTCCGATTTGTT
>OMOG01000277.1:2884-5037 GCA_900290305.1 Candidatus Sulfopaludibacter sp. SbA4 | reverse complement strand
GAGCGTCGCGGTCCTTGGGCCAGCCGTGTATCGGGTGGATCTGTTCCCACCCGCCGGCACTTTTCTGGAACGCGTCGCGGGCTTCCGTCCAGTCTTCGCGCCGCTCGGCGGCGGGTGCGCCGGGCGCGGCCGCCAGCGTGGCCCGGACCGCGCCCGCGGTGGCATAAGCCTGCGGCAGCAAGGACTGCGTCACCGCGTTGGAGGGGTCGATGGCGCGGGCGGCCTCGGCTGCCGCAATCGCTTTGCGCGCGAGATCGATGGCATCGGCCCGCTGGCGCGCGGCGGCCTGCGCCTTGGCCAATTCCTGGCAGGAGGTCCACAACGCGCGCTGCAGTTGCAGGTCCTGCGCGCCGCTCGCGAGCATCTCTTCGATGATGCGCATCTCTTCGCGGTAACTGCGCAGGGCGCCGGCGGCGTCTCCTGCGTGCGCCTGGCGGCGCGCCAGGAATTGCCAGACCGCGCAAAGACTGTACCGAAGACGCGGCTGGTCCGGCCCGGTCTTTGCCAGGCTTTCGAAGATGGCCCGCGCCTGGCCCAGCATCTCGATGGCGGCTTCCCCATTTTCGGGCGGAATGGCGTTGGCGGTCTTCAAGAGCGCCATGGCACGATCGTAGGCCAGGCGTGGGTTGGCCGGATCGGCGGCAGCCAGTTTTTCGGCGATGGCCAGCATCTTGCCGTAGTTGTCGAGTGCGCCGGCAGGATCTTCCAGGCTGGGGAGGATGGGGCCTAGCACGTCGCCCACCTTGCTGTAGGCGATCATGAGCTGGCGCTGGTAGCGGGCGTTTTCCGGGTGCGCGGCAGCCAGCGACTCGCGCACGCCAACCGCCTTGCGCAGATACTCCAGCGCTTCGCCCAATTCGTTCGCCAGTGTCAGGCCCTGGCCCAGATTCGAATAGCCTTCGGACAGGGCTTGTCGATCCTCCTCCACGCCCGGATTCCCGGCGGCCACCCGCTCCAGAATCGGAAGCGCCTTCCGGGCGCTGGCGATCGACCCGGCGCTGTTGGGGTCTACCCGTGCCATCGACACGTAGAGGCTGGAGAGATCCCGCAAACTCTCCCGATTGGAAGGATCGTTTCGGGCAGCGGCCTCGCCGATCGCGGCGCCTTGCCCGTAGACTTTCAGGGCCGCCGTAGATTCGCGTTTCTGGGCCGCCAGGATATCGCCGATCCGCTCGCGCGACTCCATGCGAACCAGTTCGATCCTGGGGGATCCGCCGCGGCGGCGGGCCAATTCATCCCCGATCTGCATGGCTTTGCGGTAACTCTCCAAAGCCTCCTCGGTTCTTCCCAGGCTGCTGCCGGTGGCGTGGCCCTGCACGTCGCCGACGCGCAGATAGGCCTCGGCCAGCTCGAGTTGGATGCCGGGATCGCCGGCCGCCTCGCGCGCCAGCCCGTTGAGATATTGGAGAGCCGTTTTCACCACCACCTCGCGGGCCTTGGTGGAGGCTGGCAGGTCGCGAATGGCGTCGTAAACATCGTAAAGAACGGCGTGGGCGATGCTCCGCACCTCGTTAAAACGCCGCTGGGCGCGGCGCGCCTCGATGGTGGAGACCGTCACCCCGCCGGCCAGGGTCGCCACCAGCAAGAGGCCCGCGGCCACCGTGGGGCNNGGCGCGATAGAAGGCCGTGTCCTCGCGGGCCTGCACGGGCAGATCGGCCAGGTACCGGCGCAGGTCTTCGGAGAGTTCCGCGGCGGAACCGTAGCGCCGCGCGGGCTCCTTTTGCATGGCCATCAGAATGACGTTGTCGAGATCGCCGGCCTGGAGCGGCGCGGCGGCCGTAGCCTCTTGCGCGGCAGCGCGCCGCGAAGCCGTGCTGGGCCTCTCCGGATCGTCGACGCAGATGGCGCGCTCGATCTCGGCGAGGTTGTTGTTCCGGAATCGATGCGGGCGCACGCCGGACAGCAGTTCATAGAGAATCGCCCCCAGCGAATAGACGTCGGAGGCCGTGGTGATGGCGCCGCCGCGCACCTGCTCCGGGCTGGCGTAATCCGGGGTGAGCATGTGGAGCCCGCCGGCCGCCACGGTGAGCTGCGGCGCATCCTCGGAACCCAGCAGCTTGGCGATGCCGAAATCCAGCAGTTTGGGCACGCCCCCGGCATCCACCAGGATGTTGCCGGGCTTGAGGTCGCGGTGCACCACCAGGTTCTGATG
>OMOG01000277.1:2664-2874 GCA_900290305.1 Candidatus Sulfopaludibacter sp. SbA4 | reverse complement strand
GCGGTGATGGGCTGGCCTTCGACATACTCCATCACCAGGTAGGGCCGCCCGTCGGCGGTGCTGCCGCCATCCAGCAGGTGCGCGATGTAGGGATGCTCCAGGCGCGCCAGGATTTGGCGCTCGTGGCGGAAGCGATCGAGCAGCGCGGCCGTATCCATGCCCTGCGTGACCAGCTTGATGGCGACCTGCTTGTGGAACTCGTCATCGCGG
>OMOG01000277.1:0-2654 GCA_900290305.1 Candidatus Sulfopaludibacter sp. SbA4 | reverse complement strand
AGTATCCATGCCCTGCGTGACCAGCTTGATGGCGACCTGCTTGTGGAACTCGTCATCGCGGTCGGCAAGGTAGACGGTGCCCATGCCGCCTCGGCCGATCTGGCGGATGATGCGGTAAGCGCCGATGCGCTCGCCTTCCGCCAGGCCCAGACCCCATGCGTCCGGGGCATCGGACTGAAATAATACCGCCGAGCCCTCGACGGCGTCGGCCAGCACCCGGTCGGCTTCGCCTGCGTGGGAGAGCAGCGACTCCGCCTCCTGGCGCAATCCCGGGTCATCGCCGCACGCGTCCTCCAGGAAGGCGGCGCGTGCGGCAGTGCTACGCTCGATGGCCTCCATCACGATGGCTTCGATGCGCTGCCAGCGATCCGGCGTCTCGGCCAGAGCTGGGCCAAACGAGTTTCTCGCTCCGCGGCGGCGGTGGAGATCCACAGACATCGCGTCCCCCTCCGGTTGAGAGCTTCCTCAACTCCAGGAGCAATCGTACGCTTTTCGCGCCGCGAAAGCACCACATGTTCTGGTAGGATCGTGGGGAGCCGGGGCTCGGAAACCATGGCCGCGGTCTCGAGAAAGCCCGCACCAGGGTGTTGGCGGCCGATGAACGCCGATTTTGCGATGCACCTGGGATTTCGATTTGTCCAGCTAATTCGTGGACACAACAATAGGGAGCGACCTTTTCGATGCGCTATCCGCCGCTCCGGCTTCAGGCCTGGGCGCCGCCTTTCATCTGGCGGCAAAGCCAGAGCTGCGCGAAACGCGTGTCGCGCTCTACGGTGGCGGTCGAGATCCCCAGATTGCGCGCCACCTCGGGCACCGTCATGCCGCTGAAATAGCGCTGCTCGATGATCCGCACCTTGCGCGCATCCATGGCGCCCAGCTCGTTCAGCGCGTCGTCCAGCGCGATGAGTTCTTCCGGCCTCTGGGTGATTTCCGGCGTGATCTCCTCCAGCGGGACGTGGCGCGCCCCGCCGCCCCGCTTGCCCGCGCGGGCTTTGCGCGCCCAATCGACCAGGATGAGGCGCATCAGATGCGCCGCCACGCCGAAAAAGTGAGTGCGGCTCTCCCAGGTCTGCTGGTCCTGATCCACCAGCCGAAGATAGGCTTCGTGCACCAGGGCGGTGGGCTGCAGCGTGTGTCCCGGACGTTCACGGCTCAGGTAGCTGCGGGCCAGCTTCCGCAACTCGTCATACACCAGGGGTGTCAGTTGTTCGAGAGCAGCTTCGCTGCCCGCGCCCCACTCGATCAGCAAACGGGTGATCGGTTGACTCTCCGGCATGCGGGTTTGCTAGCATCATACGAAATTCCGAGGATCGGGGAAAGGGGCGCGGCCCTACGGCTTGAAATGCGCGCTGGCCGCGAGGAAAAAGAGCGTCCCTATGGCGATCACTGCGCCGGCCGGCATGCGTAACGCCTTGTCGCTCTTGACATCCAGTTCCTCCCTCTTCACATATGCCGCCCGCCCGCTTTTCATCTCATTGAGGATGAATCCGACGTTCCAGAATGTGGTCATCGCCCGCTTCTTGGCAACCACCAGGATCAGCGCGATCAAGCCTCCCATAATTGCGCTCACGACGAAGATTCCGAACCAGTCGTCGAAACCAACTATGGCCCCAATTGCTGCCATTAACTTCACATCGCCCGCGCCTCTGGCGTGCAACGCGTACAAAGCGAAATTAACGGCGAACGCGATCCCCATCCCCACGAGTGCGAAGCGGAGCCCCAGCCAGATTTGAGAGGTCGGAATTGGAGACGACCAAGGGCCCAGAAAGGCATTCAGAACCAGCCCCACCAGCACGCCGCCGGCGGTTAGCCAGTTGGGTATCCGCCGATACCTGACATCGTATACTGCTGCGGTGAGGACCAAAGTTAGCAGGATCGCTTCCACGCTGATTGGAGGAGGATTGAGATGAATGAGCCCCATCGACCGATCAGTATAGCGCGAGTAGCGCGCTCCCTACAGTCGCGGCTCAGTCCCCGATCCATTGACATGCAGAGGCCGCGTGGCCTGCACCTGGATGCCGTCGTGGTAGCTCGCCATGCCGGGGATGCTCACCGGCAAGTGCCCCCGAATCTGGATTTCTCCGAACAGCGCACGCGCCGCCGCGATCTCCGAGGGCGGCACGGTGCTGAAGGTCGCCAGGTAAGCGGTGACGCGCGGAAAATCGCGGAGGAGGTAGGGACTCCCCAGCGCCGCGAGGGCCACCGGCCTGCCGGTGGCGGCGATGGTTTCCATGGCGTGCGGCAACTCGCCCAGAAGTCCCACGCTGCCGCGGTTGGCGCCCACCGAAGCGAAGGCGGCCACTACGTAGCTCTGGCATCCGGAGAGTTTGCTGAGGGTATCGTCGAGTTCCTGGCGCGGCATGGAAGGATCCAGCGTGGCCGCCGCCGCCCGCGCCACGCGCTTGCGGACCTCCTGCAGGAAGACCTGCCCGGCACTGGAGGACCGGCTCTCCACCATCGCCACGTAGCACGCGTGTTCCGGCGCGATCAGGGGCACAAAGTTGCCGCCGTTGCGCACCAGCGTCACCGCGCGGTCCGCGATCTCCTGCGCCTTTTCGTTGGCCTCGGGCGAATCCACGATGTCGCCGATAGCTTCCAGGTCCACGAACCGCTTCTTGTCCAGCCCCACCTTTTCCTTCGCCGAAAGAAGCTTG
>OMOG01000200.1 GCA_900290305.1 Candidatus Sulfopaludibacter sp. SbA4 | reverse complement strand
CCCATTTTGAAATGGACCTCTCCGATTGACAGGTTGCATTTGTTGACGGCCCCGTCCAACGTGGCCGCCCAATGTGCAAACGGACCAAAATCGTCTGGCGGTGGCAAGGCAAACTATGGTTTTGCCAGGACTTCCGGCTCAAAAGAATCAATACGAAGAGTTGTGGCTCCCCAGTCTGGACACGTTTCGAACTTTTGCGGCGTGAAACCAGTCCCACTCGAACTGGCTTAAGCCGTGGCTGACCCTCCGCTTGAGGTTAGAATCCGCTCGCTCGTCCAGATTGGGCACCCAGGCTGGACGCATCTCGAGCTCGCCAAGGGAGCCCAAGCTAACTTCAGGATGGCGCATCATCCTTTGAGTTCGCTGAGTATTGTCATTAAGTCACTGACCTGGATATCCTCGAGCGAACGCACGGCGTTCTTGATCTTTTGGCACGATTTCTCAGTGGTATGACCGGCCGCCAGCTTATCGAACTTCGCCTCGATCTCTTTCCAGGTGAATGGTCGAGTAGGTGCCCCAGCGTAGTCTGAGATTTCGTGGGTGAAGGACCCGCCGTTCTGGAGCCGTACTGTCACCCGGCTCTGGAGCTCGGCCGGGTAACGTGCCGTAAAGCCATCGTTGGGTCTCACCGTGACCTTCTGAAGCAGATCTTGGACATCTCTTTTCGCAATCCGGCTGGCCTCGAGCTGTGCGGTCTGCACATCGCCATCAAGGAGTGCGACAGCCAGGAGGTAGGGGAGGCTGTGGTCGGCATCCTCCTTTGTGTGGACATCGTGTTTCGGACCGAATCGCCCACCCCCGGTGAAATCGTAAGCGTCCTGGAAAACATCAGCCTCGATGCTCACAATGTCGGCCGGATCAAATGGGTGAGCCTTGTGTAGTGCGAGCGTGCAGAAGACGGCTGACTGTGCGGGAATCGCGGTGTTGTAGCTCTTCAAAGCGAGCCGATCGAAGCAATCCAGTTTGATGTTGTCCCAGTCGACCTGGATCGACTTGCCGACCGCCTGCGCCAGCCCGTTTGGTCCCTCGATGACGTACTTCGGGCCGGTCACCCCGCGGGACGCCAGGAAAACCCCGTGAATAGACGCCAAGGCCGCCTGGGATGAGTTCAAGCCCTTCCATTGTGAGATCGGTGTCGTGCGCACGACCAACAGTGGAATCACGTCACCGCAAATTTCGACGGCCGCTGCAGATCGTGCCTCGTCCAGTTGGAGCGCTTTGGACGCTCCAGCTGCTATCGAGAATGAGAGCTGTGTTGTGAGGTCAAACCCGTCGGCCATGAATGGAGCGTTGGCAGTTAGTGCCGACTCGACTTGGTAGGCAACTGCCAGGGCGGCCAAGAATTCTTTGCCTGATCGTCCCGCGTGCTCGCACGCGGCCAAGACTGCCCCAACGTTGTCCGACGGGTGACAAAGTTCCTCCCCCCCAAGATAACTGTCCATGAAGTCGATGTATCGGACGAGTGCCGTGTTGTACTGAGCTGCGTAGACGACGTTGGCTTTCCCGCCGCCGATCAAAGTGCATCGAGCATCCGAACCGCCGAACTGTTTTGCCTGTTCCAGACACGCCACGGTCGGGGGCGCTCCGACGGCGTTGATGGCGCACGCCAAAGAATCGAGCACGCTCACTTTGAGGCGCTCCCGCCGCTCGGGAGTGAGGTCCCCGTAGGTCACCCTGGAGGCGAACTTCGCGATACCCTGAGCTTGGCTGTCTCCAGTGATGATCGGCTTAGGCTTCTCTGAGGTACTCATTGAATTTTCACCTCCTGGGTTGAAATCTGGCAAACATGAAAGACCGCAGGAAAGGTCTTCGATAGCCTCGTCCAGCACTTTATCTTCATTCGCGTTAATTTCCGGGTGGCCGGCAATCCGGAAGTTGGCGCACATAGTGGGCCAGCGCCGATTCGTTTGGGGGATGGTGGTCGGATGAGTGTTCGAGTCCACGCCGGGGTCACTGCCAAGCGCGGCGGTCAGTGCGGAACGCACGAATGTTCGGCGAGCTACCATTGGGCTCTCTGCCAACGTTGCGAATCTCCCAGTGGTCTTCGGGTGGCTAAATCGGGTTCTCCGCGAACAGCCGGGCAACGAGCGCCGAATCCAGGTAGGCGCGGACTTCGACGATCTTCGTGTCAGCGAATCGGCACAGCCAGCAGTACCGGTTGTCAAACTTGAGACCGTTTTTTGCGGTCGCTGCGGAATGTAACTCCACCACCGCCCAGTCATCGCTCAGCAGTACGTGTTCGGTGTGCAGTTGGGTGCCTTTCGGGAGCACCTTCGCGAGCTTGTCGAACGTGTGGGCGAGAAACGCAGTTTTCGTGTGATAGTGCCCGGCAAGCGGGTGGGTCCCCTCGACAATCCAGTCGACATTGTCGGCGACATGCTCGAAGAACCCTTTGCCATCCCCAGCTTCCAGATTCCGAAAGATCTGGTGAACATAGTCAGTGGTCAACTGCTGCACCTTCTTCGAAACAGTAGACATGGACGCTTACCTCCTTAAATGGGCGGCGTTACCGTCGCCCTCATGAGGGTATGATCCCCGACCGGCCGTCCTTGTTGCAACCTTTTTTGGGCGATCCTCGCGCCGAGAGGATGAAAGAGCACCGAGTTCCAGATGGCCTTCCTTACCTAGAATGTGGCAGAGATCTCTTCACAAAGAATGTAACGAGCGCCTCTCTAATTCCAAATTTCGAATCCATGCTCAGCCCGCTTTCGTAACAACGTAAATGAGTTCGGCCGAACGGCGGGTAAGACTCTGTACAAATCGGTACAATGGCGGGGCGATTGTCTTGTAAATGATTGAATCTAAGAGTTGGCTCCCCAGTCTGGATTCGAATAGACGTTGACCGCGCGAACAGACTATCGCCGTACGGGTGGCCGCAGGCCCCGGCCCACGCCGAAGGCCTGAATGCGATCGGTACCCACGAAGACCATGCCGCGTCCAAAGGCAGGCGCGTTGTATTTGCCGCCGACGTTCAACATCGCAGGGGCGCTGATCCACAGCGCCTTCAGCGTGATCGGATCGAGCGCGTAGAGGATGGGATGCGGCACGTTGGGGCCGGCCAGCGAGGCGGAACGTGTGACGTTGGCGACCAGGATCCAGACAATGGCGTCATTCGGACCGTTGCTCGTCACCCATGGCGAGCCGGGCGACAGAAAGCCAAACGTGTTCTCCGAGGCTTCCACCGCGAGATACGCCGGGCTTCCGGTCGAGATGACGATGCGCAGCTTGACGATGCACGGCGGGACCGTCGTCTGGGAATTGTCAGCCGCCTTGCTCGACCCGCTGACGAACAGGAAGCTGTTGCCGGCGGCGTCGCGGAAGAAAGCGCCCGTCGACCGGCCCTTGGCATAGTCCACCTGGCCGTAGGTGTCGGAGTATGGGCCAAAGACATTCAGCGGACCGGGCGCGCCGAATTGCGGCTGCGGTCCGGGCGGCCCGAGTGAGAGGTCGGTAGTGGGGTCGTTGCTGCAGGCCGGACGGCCGATCAGGCTGCCGGGCATATGATCGCGGTCCACCAGGTATTGATTGCCTTGCTTGCCCCCGAAGGTGATGAGATGAGGCGTGCTGGTATCGGTTGATGAGAAGTCCGGCAGGATCACGGCGGCGCCGCCAGCGAGATCGATGTCTCCGAGATCCATCTGGCAGTAGTTCCACGGCGTGTACGTGCCAACCAGTTCCAGCGGCGTGCCCGGCCCCCACACCAGCACGGATTGTCCCCAATAGCCCGGAACGTCGGTGGTATCGGTAGTGCCGTTGCCGGTGGTGGAGTAGAGATTCCCGGAGTCGTCGACCGCCGGTCCACCGGAGGCCCACATTCCGCCGTTGGCGAAGGCGGCGCTCGATGGCGCGCCGGCAAAGGCACTGGCCAGTGCGGGCGTTGCGGTGTCCACCGCCACCATCCAACCGGCCCCGAGGTCGTTGTACGCGCCGAAGGGTACGTACAGCAGGCGGCCATCGGGGCTGAGATTCAATCCGCCCCGCTGGCTCATTTGCAGTGTGCCCTGCCAGATGGTGGGGCCGTTCTGGTTGATGGGGGCAAGGGTGTCGCCGTTGATATTCAACGGCCAGCCGGGCAGAATGCTCCCGTTGGTGATGTCGATGGCGAACACCTGCCAGCCTTGGACGGCATCCGCGGACGCCACGTAGAGACGGGGCGGAGCGGCGGCCAGATCGATTGTGGGGGTGCCCAGAATCCCGAGAGGAATGCCGCCATCCAAGCTGCCCGTTGGCGTGTTGAGCTGGGTTCGCCACAGGATAGTGCCGGCCGCGACTGACCTGGGGCGCGAAGTGCTGGAGGCATTGACGGCATACACGAATCCATTGCTCGAAGCGGCGTAGACCACGTGGAAGGTCATGCCGGCGTATGGGCGGCCGGTCATAGTGAGATGGTCGACATAGAGGGGCGAGGCGTACAGATGGGGAGGGTAAGTGACACCGCCGATGGTCACTGAGTCGAGCGGGGGAGAGTTCCACATGGGGCCAAACGATCCGCCGGAAACGCGCGCCGGGGTGAGTATCTTCTCCTGCGAGATCCAGCCGGTGCGCTGACGGTCTCCGTGGAAGGTAAGGATGCTGTACTGGCTGTAGGAGCAAGCTGCCATCAGGCCGAAGAGGAAAGCGATTCGACTCAAGCGAGAAATCATCAGATGTTTCTATATTATGCGAACGTCAATAAAATTCATTCAGGCGAATCCGGCATATTCTATATTTCGGGTTAATTTCGTGTGGAACCGCACCTTTTCATATTTCATCTTATTGACACCTTATTATCTTTATACTACCCTTCTACCGGAGGTGAGGATGGTGAAAGAATTAATGAAACGATCAATAACCGCTTGCTGGATTTTGCTAGCACTCGGCACTGCGGCGAGCGCCCAGTCGCCGTCAATGACGCCAACACGGCTCCAGCCTCAGCCGACCGATCCCGCTCAGCAGCAGCTTCGCCAGGCGAGAAGCGCGCTATTTGATAATTTGTTTGGCGTTGCCCCACATTATGGGGCTGCGCCGATCGAAAATGATAGTCCCGCGTCGCCGCCACGATTTACGACCGCTCAACAGCTAATCGTCCCCGAACTGCCCGCAGCTTTCGCGGACACGATCATTGTCGGGCGGATCACAAATATACAGGCATATGAGTCGAACGACCAGAGGGCGATCTACACGGAGTCCACCGTCCAGGTTGAGCAGGTGATGAGCCAGGAAGCTGCTAACGCTGTCGCGGGGGGAAGCATCGTTTTCGAGCAGACTGGCGGAGGCCTGTTGCTGCCAAGCGGGAGAGTCCTCACGCATTTATCGAATGGATTGGGCACGCCCTTTCAACAGGGAGGACGCTATGCGTTCTTTCTAACGCATGTTACGAAGGCTCAGTGCTATAGGGTGACGAAGGCGTGGTGGCTGAATGACGGCACGGCAACGGCGATGTCGCCGGACGACCTGGGACGGGCCCGGAACGGGGCGTCGCAGTATAACGGCCTTCCCGAGAGCACATTCATCAACATTCTGAAATCTCTGCAAGCATCGTACAAGGGGAATTGATATGACGACGCGCCACAAAAACACACGAACCTCAGCTATACCTTCGCCTTTCAGGGTCCTGGTCGTTTCAGTTTTTGGGGCCCTGGCGGCAAGCGGCCAGGTCTGCACCCTCTCGCCAAACACGACTGGGGGGCCGCAGTACAATCAGCCGCAACCGGAAGTTGTCACTATCTACGGCACCAACGTTGCGGTCGCCTGGCCTCAGAGCTACGAGGTACTGTATGTCGAATTCGCCGGATTCTACAACGGCTATTACACTTACTTCCCGTCGGACTACACAACATCCATTGCCACGGCCTACTCTAACTGGGCGAGTAGCGCGTCTCAGAACGAATCCGGTCTGAGCTACATCTATTATGGCACCAACGACTCAGGCTTGAACGATGCAGGAAGCCAAGGGAACCCGGATTTCCAGCCGTGGCATCAGTGGATAGTTGTTAACCAGAGCGACCTTTCCTCTCCGAGTACGCTGGGAGAAACTTCCTCGGCGTGGCAAAACTACGGGTCGAACGCTGAGCCGTACTGGGCTATCGGAACGGCTGAAAGCCGTGTCACGAATGCAATGTCGTACAGCGGCTACTCCCAGAGCTTTGAGGCCCACGTTTTCGCGCACGAGATCGGTCACACCATGGCGCTCCTCGACTGTGTACTGTGCCAGCAGGGTGCCGGCGGAACAATCATGTCGTACTCAAGCTCACTGCTTGAATATTCATCGCTAAACATAACGGGTCCGCAGTACTGCGACAACCAGCAGGTCCAGCAAACGGCATACCCGTACTGAAGTCCGGCCACTGGTCGGAGACCTTTCGGATTCGAAGGATTCGACCACAAGAATACGTGGTACGGACAGGATAAGCGCAAAATTGGGACATAGGAGACAATCCCGTCGGCGGTCAATGGTTTGGCAATTGCAACCTTAATTTAATCGACGATGCGATAGGCTGAGAGGCGCCTCCGCCTTGCAATCTTGGAGGAGGACATGCCATCTGTCGAGCGGACCGCATATCCCCGGTTCAGTCGTAGCCTCACGGCTCAGGAATTGAGCCGCTTCTTCACCTTGGCTTATCCTTTTATCGAGAGCAGTTGTTGCCAGAGCTTGGCCTTGAGCAGAACGGTGCGGGTTTTGCCCGGTCGCCGACGGCAAAGGGCGCCAGGGCGCCGGCATTAATGGACGCGGGCTCCTGCTGGGCAGGCAACGATAACGCCGGCGGAGATGCCGGTTGGCTGCTGTTGCTCCGCGCCCGCGCCAGTCGCGCCGTACGCGTACGCAGCCGGGCTGCGGCGGTGAGTTCCCGTTGCGCGGCGACCGTTTGAAGGATCAGTTTTTCGTCGACACTCTTCAGGCCGTCCGCGCTCGGCTTGCTCAACGCGTTGCGGTGCTCACATAGCGTGATGGGCGGCGCGCCGAGATCGCGATAGGGACTGGTCCAGTAGTCGCCCCTTTTAATCGTTACCGCCGCAACAGGGGGTTGTCTCCGATTGTGGCACAAGCCGGGGAACTTTACGCGGCCGCCAGCGTATATGCTGGATGAACGGCGGCCAGCGCTCCCATGCTCGAAGTCAGAGATCTCCGCAAGACCTACGGGAGTGTGGCCGCGGTGGACGGCGTTTCGCTGGACGCGGGGCGGGGTGAAATTCTCGGTCTGCTGGGCCCCAACGGAGCGGGAAAGACGACCACGGTCTCGATCATCGCGGGCCTGGTGCGCGCGGATTCCGGGCAGGTGCGGATCGACGGCAAGCCCCTGGCCGGCGACACCGACCCCATCAAGCGCCAACTCGGTCTGGTTCCCCAGGACATTGCCCTCTATGACGAACTTTCCGCCCACGACAACCTGACGCTCTTCGGAGCGCTGTACGGCATTTCCGGCGCACCCCTGCGTCTGGCCGTCGCCGCCGCCCTGGAGCTGGTGGGGCTCGCCGACCGGGCCCGCGACAAGGTGAGCGCTTACAGCGGCGGCATGAAGCGGCGGCTCAACATGGCCGCGGCGCTGCTGCACGATCCGCAGGTGCTGCTGCTCGACGAACCGACCGTGGGGGTGGATCCGCAAAGCCGCAACGCGATCTTCGAAAATCTCGTCACGCTGCGCGAGCGCGGCAAGACGCTGGTCTACACCACGCATTACATGGAAGAGGCCGAGCGCCTGTGCGACCGGCTGGTGGTGATCGACCACGGCAAGGTGATCGCCGCGGGCACCCTTCAGGATCTCTACCGCATGCTGCCCGCCTCGAACCTGCTGGCGATCGAGCTGGAACATCCGGACCGTCCGCTCGAGCTCGACGAGCTGGCTGCGCTGCCCGAGGTGCGCTCGGTCGCGCGGAGCAACGGTGTGCTGAAGATCGGGGTCAGCGACCTGGCGCGCGAAACGTCCGCGGTTCTAGCCTGGCTGGGGGCGCACGGCCACTCCTGCCGGCACCTGGAAAGCGAGCGCGCCAACCTGGAGACTGTCTTCCTGACGCTCACCGGAAGGAGCCTGCGAGACTCATGAACACCGCATTCTTCGCCATGGTCCGCACGGACATGCGGCTCTACTTCGGCAACCGTAAGGCCCTGCTGATTCATGTGGCGGCTCCCATCGCCATCGCGTCGTTCTTCGGCTATGTTTTCGGCGGGGCCGGCGGCGGCAGCGAGACCAGCCGCATTCCCGTCCTGATCGTCGACCTGGATTCGAGCCCCGTCTCCCGCGCCGTCGCCGCAAACCTGGCCGCGGAAAAAGCGCTCGCCGTGGAATCGTCCACCCTGGAGGAGGCCCGCGACAAGGTGCGGAAGGGCAAGGCGTCCGCGGCCCTCTCGATTCCCCAGGGGTTCGGCGTAGCGGCGGCAAATGCCCTGTTCCGCGGCGAGAACAAGCCGGAGATCGGGGTGCTCTTCGACCCCTCCCACGCCGCGGAGGCGGGTATGGTGAAGGGCATCCTGATGGGCAGCGTCATGCAGGCAGTGAGCCGGGAAGCGATGTCGGGCGCCGGAGGCCGCGCGTCGCTCGACCGGTCGCTGCGCGACCTCGAGGCGGACCGGGACATGGCTCCGGCGGACAAACGGCCGCTGACGGATCTGCTGGGTAGCCTGCGGCGTTGGAACGACTACAACCAGAACCGCCGCGCCGCGGGCGAGAGCCCGATTGCCGCGGGTGTGACCGTCCCGTTCACGACGCGGGAGGAAGCCATCACTGCGCGCCAAGACCAGCCATACAACAGCTATGCCCACGCCTTCGCCGGCATGGCGGTGCAGTTCATTCTGTTTATGGGCATCGACGTGGGAATCGGGATGCTATTACTGCGGCAGCGCGGGCTGTGGCGGCGGTTCCGCGCCGCGCCGCTCTCCCGGGCGGTGCTGCTTTCGAGCCGCGCCGCCAGCGCGGCGGTGATTTCCATGCTGATCCTGATGGTAGTCTTCGGTTTCGCCCGCGTGGTGTTCGGGGTGCGCGCCGAGGGCAGTTTCGGCGGCTTTCTGCTGATCTGCGCCGCGTTTTCGCTGATGACGGCGAGCTTCGGCCTGCTGATCGCTGCGCTGGGCAATTCACCCGAAGCCGCGCGGGGGCTGTCGATCTTGGCCACCCTGCTGATGGTGATGCTGGGCGGCGCCTGGGTGCCGGCCTTCCTCTTTCCGCAGTGGCTCCAACGATTGACGCTGTTCGTCCCTACGCGCTGGGCCGTGGACGGGCTGGACGCGGTCACGTGGCGCGGGCTGGGCCTGGCGAGCGCGCTGGCGCCGACGGCGGTTCTGTTGGGTTCCGCGGCATTGTTCGGCGTGGTCGCGGTGTGGCGCTTCCGCTGGGAAGCGGATTAGCCTTACAGGCCACTTCTACAGGCGACCCCTAAAGTAATCCCACAACCATCCGATAGACCTTAGGGCCACAACCGCTCCCTAACTAACGGTCGCGGCTCTGACAGCGCATCGGAGCCGCGACCGTCAGGGAGCGGTGGGCACAGTTATTTCCTGACAAGCCCTAAAGTAATCCCACAATCAGCCGATAGACCTTAGCAAGTGTCCCAGCATGAAAACGTACTCTGCCGGAATGCCCTGGATGATTGTACGACTGAAGGGACAATCGTTTGCCCTGCCCACCCAGGAAGTCCGCGAGTTGGTCATGAAGCCGCAGATTACGATGGTGCCCGACGCGCCCGAGTACGTTCGCGGAGTCATGAATCTTCGCGGCCGCGTGGTTACGGTCGTCGATCTGCGGAAGAGATTGGGCATGACGCCCGCCTCCGAGGAGGTCGAAAGCTTCTGTGCGCTGATGGCCCAACGGCGGCAGGATCATGTGAACTGGCTCACCGAGCTGGAGGCTTCGGTGCGGGAGCGGCGGGAGTTCAAGTTGGCTACCGACTCGCACAAATGCGCATTCGGCCGTTGGTACGACACCTACAAACCCGACAACGTCTGGATCGGGGCGCTGCTCGGCCGCTTTGCGGAGCCGCATCGACGGGTTCATTCCACGGCCGGCGAAGTGCTGGCTTTCGAGTCGCGAGAAGACTGGGAAGGGGCACTGGGCCTCATTGAGCACACTCGCAGCGGCGAGCTGGCGACGATGATCGGGCTGTTTGCCAACCTTCAGGACTTGATTCGCGAAAGCCGGCAGGAAATAGCCGTCGTCCTCGAGACCGGCAACCGCCTCTTTGCGGTCTTGGTGGATGAAGCGGTCGCGGTGGAGAAGTTCGAAGGGGAGAACCTGGGACCCTTGCCCGTGACCACGAGCGATGGTGTTGTCGCGCAGTTCGGAAGAAAGGCCGAAGCGCTCGTCCTGATGGTCTCGACCGAACGCCTGCTCAATCCACCCCATGGGTCCGCAGGTTCGTGATCTCCGAGGCCGACAGGTTCTTGAGACCCGAATCGCGCAGGCGGCGGAGGTAGGACCCGTCCAAGCCGTGAATGCGCAGATCGATCGACTGCTGTGGGGTGAAATTGTATCCCAGGCTCTTGGCGTCTTGAATGAACGCGGTGTCGACGCCATGAATTCTCAGGTCGGTGATCTCGCTCGCCAGCAGGCCGCTGTAGCCCGCGTCCTGACCGGCGGGCGACTGGGCGCAATACCGGCGCACTCCGCAGGCTGGTGGCCGCTCGCATCAGGCCTTATCCAGGCGCCCGGCAGACGGATGGCATAGTCTCATGCCACAGTTTTGTGGCATAATCGAGGACGGGCGGCATCCGTTATGAAGAACTTCCACGTGCCTCTTCCAGACGAAACTTACGATCGTCTCAGAATTGCGGCCGAGCGCTCCAAAGTGCCCGCGACCTGTCTCGCACGCGAGGCAATCGATTTCTGGTTGAGGCAGCAACTGCGTAGAGCCCGCCACGATGCGATCGCTGCGTTCGCAGCGGAAGCGGCGGGTACATCTCTCGACCTCGACGGGGAGTTGGAGGCCGCCGGTATCGAGCACCTGGTAAGGACCGGTAAGGTTTCGAAGTGAAGCGAGGCGAGGTCCATTGGGCGGATTTGGTCCCACGATCGGGTTCCGAGCAAACGGGGCGCCGCCCCGTGATCGTCATCTCTCACGATGGCTTCAATCGGACTCCGAGCTGGAAGTCGATCCTGGTAGTCCCGATTTCGACTTCTGCATCTCAGGCTAGGCGAGGGCCCACTGTCGTCGAAATTCCGGCTGGCGCCGGAGGTCTCCCAAAGGTGAGCTTGGCCGTGTGTCACCAGGTGACCACGTTAGACCGTGCGAAGCTGACCAAGAAGATCGGAGCCTTGCCCGCAGAGGTCTTGATAGAAGTGGAGCTGGGGTTGAAGGCCGCGATGGACCTGGACTAAATTTGCCTCCAATCGTCCGATCGACAGTTTGAAATTCAGAGACCTGGCCGCCCAGGAATTGGCTCCCCAGGTAGGACTCGAAACACAGTCCCCGCTCGAAAGGTCCGGATTCCCGCCATTTCCGTCTTCCGGAGTTTTGATACGCTCGGGATACATCGCCATGCCGGTCTTCTTCGGTATCGACGTCGGAACTTCCTCTGTCAAGGCCGCCGTCCTTGACCTGGACGCACTCCAACTGCGCCACATTCATCGCGTGCCGATGCCGGAGTTCGTCGGCGGCCTGCCGGCTTCCCATCGCGAGGTCGACCCTGCGGCGGTCGTCGAAGCGGTCGAAAATATTCTGGCCCGCCTCGCCCGGCTGGTGCCCCGCTGCGGCGGCCTCATGCTCTGCGGGCAGATGCAGGGCTTCGTCCTGGTGAATGCCCGCGGTGAAGCGGTCTCCAATTACATCTCCTGGCTGGACCAACGCGTCTCTCCGGCGGAATTCGACGAGATGGCCGCGCAGTTGACGCCGGCCGAACGCGACGACCTCGGCAACGACCTCAAGCCGGGCATCGCGCTGCCGGTCTTGTATTGGCTCGCTCGCCGTAACGCCCTGCCGTCCGGAGACGTCACGCCGGTGTCGCTCGCGGACTTTGTGGCCGGACGGCTCTGCGGCGCGATGCCGGCGATGGAGCCGACCCAGGCCGCGGCCTTTGGCGCCCTGTCGCTCACCACCCTGCGCTGGCGCCAGGACGCGATCGGCAAGCTGGGTCTTCAGTCGCTTCGCTGGCCCGAGGTGCGGCCCTCCGGGTCGATCGCCGGCATGTGGCAGGGAGCGCCGTGCGTTGCCGCCGTTGGCGATCAGCAGTGCGCTCTCTTCGGCGCATCGCTCGGAGACCGCGAGCTTTCGGTGAATATCGGGACGGGCTCCCAGGTGTCCATGATCGCCGATTCCGCGCGCCCCGGCGGCCAACAGGTCCGGCCCTATTTCGACGGACGCTTCCTGCGGACCATTACCCATATTCCGGGCGGGCGCGCCCTCAGGCCGCTCATCCGCCTCTTGACCGAGATAGGCGGCGCAAGCGAGGAAGGCGCCTGGCAGTACATCGAGCAGGCGGTGGCTGCCGTGGGGTCCACCGACCTGCGCGCCTCGGTGGCATTCTTCCCCGGCCCGTGCGGTTACGGCGGCTTCCTCGAAAACCTCCACGATGCGAATCTCGCCATCGGCCACGTGTTCCGCGCGGCGTTCGAATCCATGGCGCGGAATTACGAGACTTGCGCGCGCCGCATCGATCCGGACGGCAGGGCCGAGGCGGTGGTCTTTTCCGGCGGAGTGGCGCGCCGCATTCCGCTTCTCCGGGACCTGACCGCCGCGGCGCTCGGTTTGCCGCAGCGCCTCTCCCCGCACGCCGAAGACACTCTCTTCGGTCTGATGATGCTGGGTCGCGTGTGGCTGACCGCTGAGAGCTGACCGCTGAAAGCTGCGGCGAAGCCGCATTGTGCCACCATACGAGTATGAGCGACACACCCCCCAAGCGGCTGCGCAGCGAGATCTGGTTCAACGACACGGCCGAGCCCGGCGAAACCGCCGTCTACATCGAGCGCTACACGAACTACGGCATCACGCGCGGCGAAATGCAGTCGGGCCGCCCGGTGATCGGCATCGCGCAATCCGGCAGCGATCTCGCGCCCTGCAACTATATCCACCTGAGTCTCGCAAGCCGCGTCAAGGACGGCGTGCGCGACGCCGGCGGCATTGCCTTCGAATTCCCCATACACCCGATCCAGGAGAGTTGCCGCCGGCCGACGGCGGCGCTCGATCGCAACCTGGCCTACCTGGGGCTGGTTGAGATCCTGTCCGGGTACCCTCTCGATGGCGTGGTTCTCATGACCGGGTGCGATAAGACCACGCCCGCCTGCCTGATGGCCGCCGCTACCGTCAACCTTCCTTCCATCGTGCTTTCCGGCGGGCCCATGCTCGACAGCTACTGCGACGGCAAACTGGCCGGATCGGGCATGACCCTGTGGGAGGCGCGGCGTCTCCTTGCCGCGGGCGAAATCGATATCGGCCAACTGATCGACCGGACCTGCGCGTCCACCCTCAGCGCCGGGCACTGCAACACCATGGGCACTGCGCTCTCCATGAACTCACTCGCCGAAGCCCTGGGGATGTCGCTGCCGGGCTGCGCCAGCATTCCCGCGCCCTATGGCGAGCGCGGCCGTATGGCGTACGAAACCGGACGCCGCATCGTGGGCATGGTGCGCGAAGACCTGACCCCCGACCGCATCCTCACCCGGAAGGCCTTCGAGAATGCCATCGTGGTGAACTCCGCCATCGGCGGCTCCACCAACTGTCCGCCGCACATCACGGCCATCGCGCGGCACATCGGAGTAGACCTGCCGGTCGAGGATTGGGAGACCGTCGGCTACCCGATTCCGCTGCTGGTGAATCTCCAGCCGGCGGGCAAGTTCCTGGGCGAAGGCTACCACCGCGCTGGCGGCGTGCCGGCGGTGGCGGGCGAGTTGCTGCGCGCCGGCAAGATGCACGCGGACGCGCTCACCGTCACGGGCGCAACCATCGGCCAGAACTGCGCCGCTGCCCGCACCCAGGATCCCGAGGTTATTCGTCCCTTCGACAAGCCCCTCAAGGAGAAGGCCGGCTTCCTGGTGGTCTCGGGAAATCTGTTCTCGTCGGCCCTCGTCAAGACCTCGGTGATCAGCGACGATTTCCGCCGCCGGTTTCTTTCGACGCCCGGCTCTGAGGAGTGTTTCGTCGCGCGCGTAATCGTGTTCGACGGTCCGGAAGATTACCGGCGGCGGATCAACGATCCGGCGCTCGAGATCGATGAAACCTGCATGCTGGTAGTGCGGGGCGCCGGTCCCATCGCTTACCCCGGTTCCGCCGAGGTGGTCAACATGACGGCGCCCGACAGCCTTCTCAAGCGCGGGATCCGCATGCTGCCGTGCATGGGCGACGGACGCCAGAGCGGCACGTCCGACAGCCCCTCGATTCTGAACGCTTCCCCCGAGAGCGCTGCCGGAGGGGGCCTCGCCATCCTCGAAACCGGCGACCGCGTGAAGGTGGATCTGCGCAATCGCCGCGTGGACGTGCTGCTTGACGACGAAGAGATCGAGCGCCGGCGAAAGCAGCTTCCGCCCCAGGAGTTGAAACACGATTCGCCGTGGCAGGAATTCTACCGCGCGCACGTCGGGCAGCTCGACACGGGAGCGTGCCTGGAATTCGCCGTGGGCTACCGCGATCTGCGGAAGACCGTCCCGCGGCATTCGCACTGAAGCGCGGGGGAGAAGTCATTTGTTGTAGTCGGAAATGTAGACGGCCTGCTCGTAATCCACGAGACCGAAGCGGAGGCGGTCGAGCCAACCGCGCCGCCCGAGCACGTTCTTTTCGATGCTCCCGTCGGCGAAAAAGTAGACCGTTGCCGTGGTCTCAACATCAAGAACCCGAATCGAGATTTCGTGCCCGTATGCCTCGAATCGACTGTTTGCTGTCGCGTAGGTCTTGCGAACTCCCTCTTCGACCCGTAGGCCGAGCGCCTCTCCGTATCCGTGCTCAAACAGGCAATCGACAGCGCCAGTATCGATCTTCGCCAGCAATTCGATTCTCCTCTCGCCAGCCGTCAACACAGCCGGTACGGTGATGCCTTCGCGACGCGAATCGTAGACGTGACGCTCCGAAAAACGCAGATGGTAGTCCACAGCTACCACCCGCCAAACGGCAACTCTGGTCCGCTGGGGATGTGCACGACGAGGGGTTGCTCGTACCCCTTCGACCTGGCGGCGTCGAGCACCACCCGGGCCGATGATCCCTGAGCGACCAGCCGAGCGCCCTCGAGGGCGACCCAGACTCCGGCATATTCAGCCTGATGTTGCACTATCCAATCCTGTTCGAGCGATCGAGACGAAATCGTTCCCATCTGCGGCCCAATCTGCCCAACAGGAACGGAACCTGCGCAGCCATTAACCCGCCGTTTACGTCCGAGAAACTTCGCGGCCGGACTGTCGACCCGACTGCCGAGCGCGACAAGCGATCGGGCACTCCCTCTTTCCCGTCCGAGCCACGGCGTCCGCGAGCGCGGTCCGGCCGCGGCGCTAGAGGTCAGGCGGCTGTGATGGACGATATTTCGTTTGTCAATCATCGATCCACTCGAGTCCCAGATTCCGAAGTAGTTCGCTGAGCCTGTCCTTAGCCGCTAAAATCGCTGCCTCCGGCTTCACCGATTCGGCTTCATACACTAGTGTCGCAGCGACCTGAAGTCCACACTCGACTTCGGCCGAGCGATTGAGCACCAGGCTGGATTCTCCATAGCCTCTGTCCGGTTCGGCCGGCAGGTAATAGACAACTGCAGTTTCAGTGCCACCGGGGAGGGATTCCGGCGCGCGCGCCAGGCGATTCAGCACTTCCTGATACGACGCACCGCGAATCCGCGTATTAGCCTCAAACAGGAAGGAGTGCGTTTTCGCGACAACGCGACCGTTGAGCTGAGCCAGGCCGGACCACACGTTTTCCAACATTGTGGCGACACTTGCTGCGGTTGCATTCACGAAGTTCGCGCAATGAACCTCCATGCGGTCGCCAAGGAGAGTCACTCCCGTCCCCAATCCCCTGACCTCACACGTGACGCCCCGCTCACCAAGCGCGCCCTTTGCGAGGAACAAGTCGGAGCCCGTGCAACCGAAGGACTCGAGCGCCTCGAGCAGAAGATCGCTGAGCTTTCCGGGAGAATCGACCAGCGACAGCGCGGGTTTCACGAAGGCGCCTTCGTACGTCAGTTCGCACTGCTCCACGTGGAGTTGGGTCATCGCGTTCCAGCGGCTTCCTTCAGAGTACTCTTTCTGGCCGCACATTGCAGCCAAAAGCCCGGGCGGTTAGAACTCACTGCTGATTGAAATGCGTGGCCACGCGAAAGGCCTCCACGTAGTGCCCGTCCTTCTTCGCCGCCCGGGCGCGCAGGCCCTCCTTCGTGCTCTCAAGATCCTTGGGATCCCAATCGGGGCGGTACCGGTCGATGGATGGCGTGAACTGTAGAGCCCGTCGAGCATGTGGCGCTCCTTGAGATTCGCTTGCAGGAGCCGGGACTTTTCTTCCAGGTTTTGCGCCGGAGCGGGGGGCAGGCCAATGCCCAGAAGGCAGACAGCACCGAGGACATATTGACGGCCCATTTCCATCATGTTACTTCACGGGCTTGCGGCTTGCTTCCGGGGCCGGCCGTTAACGGGTTTGTTGGATCTTGCCGCCCTTCGCCGAGGCCATCAGCTTCACCAATTCCTCCCCGTGGGCTACCGCGATCTGCGGAGGACGGTGCCGCGGCATTCGCACTGAGGTGGGGCAGGCGCTTCCGCCGGCGCTTCCGCCTGCCAACTCTCGCCGCCCCGGGGCTCCGCTCACTTCGCCTGAATCGATCCGATATACGCGACGATATTGTTGATGCGGAGCTGTGTCTCGGCCGTGTCGCGACTCACCGACGAGAGCAGCGGTCCCCACACCGGCATCTCCTTCGACCCGTGGACCGGCTGGTCGACATTCCTCAGCTTGGCGGCAACGTAAGCGTCCGGGAACTTGCCGTCGTGTTTCCGCGCAAGCTGCGTGAGGTCCGGGGGCGACTTCTTCAACGACGTCGCTGCCGGTCCATCGCCCTTGCCGCCCGGACCGTGGCAGGGTGCGCAGTAGGTCTTGAACATTCCCTGGCCCGAGGTCATCGGGGTCGGTTCAACGGGAACTCTCTTGATCTCCTTGTCCTGTGCCGATAGCGCGAGCGCAGAGAGGAGCATAACGCAGCAGCACGTCCGCATGGAACCTCCTTTGCCGAGTGCGGAATCCAACTTAGCACCAAGACCGTTCACTTTGCAGCCACTCGTGGGGCAGGTTTTCAACCTGCAGGCCGATTTTCAATCGGCCTGTCGTCTGTGCTTTCACAACCAAAGTGAACAGCATTGAACCTAGCACTTCGAAGTCGCTTTGGCAAGCTGAAAAAAACGACATCTGAAAAATCGACCGTTCGGGAGCAAGCCTCATCCCGCGCCTAATGAGATTGTTGGATCTTGCCGCCCTTCGCCGAGACCATCAGCTTCACCAATTCTTCCGTGATCCGCGGTTCGAGCCCTTCGGTGTGTCCCTTGTCGATGCGGACCACGTCGGCAACCACCCTGCCATCCTTGCAGCCGGGGTACGCGTAGACTTGGGCCTTGCCGGGCGCCGGCAGCAGGCCCCACGACGGATTGGGCGGATTCTGCCGCGTGCTGTCGTAAACGTAGCCGGGCTTGGTGTCGACGATTGACTCCGCTTTGCTCCGCTCGCCGCAGTTGAATTTCGCGGCCCATGCCGAAGTCTCCGGTATGCCTTTATCATCCATTTCGCGCTGGCCGGTCTCGTAGATGAATGAGAAGTCGCCGGCGGGCGCGTCGCGCAAGGCTGCGGCAGCCGCCGCCATGTCGGGCACTGCCGCACGGC
>OMOG01000255.1 GCA_900290305.1 Candidatus Sulfopaludibacter sp. SbA4 | reverse complement strand
GCCGGGGGAGCAGCCGGTCCCGGTGACGGTGAATCCGCGGCCCGGCGGAACGGACGCGATGGTAACGGGGACGGTCTGGGGTCCGGGAGGGGTGGGGATGGGGGTGGGGGAAAGCAGCAGGATATCCTGTCCATCGGCGACTTCCTGGGAGTTGAACTCGGTCCTCGCAATCAGGATCTGACCGGCTGCATTGATTCCCAGGACGGACGAGAACGTGAGCGTGCTATCCACAGCGGTAAGATCGTAAACTGTCCCGCCGGTGTAAAGGAAGGGAATGAGGTCGCAGCCGAAACTTCCACAGAGGTAGAGATTTCCAGAGACTTGGCCGAGGTCGTTGAGCGCCACGGGTTGGATGCCGCTAAAGCCGGCGGGAATGGGGATCTCCGAGATCGTGCCCGTAGTGCCATTCGGCGTAGTGGGGGTCCATAAGAAGGCATGCGTACTGCACAGGCCGGCGTTACAGAATTCACCTATTCCGAGGACCGTACCGTTGTTGTTGATGGCCAGGATCGCGTCAGAGGTGCTTAGGCTCCCGTCCGCGGCCGTCAATCCCGGGATCGGAGTGAAGGTACCGGTGGAGGTGTTGGGGGCGGAAGGCGTGAAGAGTAGGGGGCCGGCTGGGGGACNNCGTTGATGGCCATATCACCGCTGAATCGGCTGTCGGAAAATGTGCTTCCGGTAGATCCATTGGGAGAGGAAGGAGTCCACAGGAACTGTTCCTGATCGCCCGATGGCAATAACTGAGATCCGATCACCTGGCCGAAGCTGTTGATGGAATTCGCGAAGGACAGGGGCAGAATGGTGAAGCTGCCGGTACTGGCGTTGGGGCTGCGCGGGGTCCAGAGAAAACCCTGGTAGTCCCCGGTTGCGGTATACGAGAATCCCACCACCTGGCCGCGGTTGTTGATGCCACGGGCGCCGCCCATGCCGATACTGGTCAGGCTGCCAACCCCGGAATTGGGCGCCACCGGTGTCCAAAGAAAAACGTAATTGGACCCATCGTAGTATCCGCCCACAACTTGTCCCATGGCATTGATGCTGGATCCATATAAGAATTCGTTGCCCGCGGCTGTCTGAGTGAGGACATAGTTACCGGGGGGAAGGGCCGCTGCATTAGTGGAGACGACCACGACAAGGAGCATCGAGACCCGCACGAAGCCCCTACATAGAAGTGTCACACGTTATGATATCACCGGTCGCCTGAAGGCGTATCGGAAAGGCCGCGTGGTCACGCCAGACTTTCCTGGCGCGCGGCCTTGAGCGCTTCGAGGGCCGCGCCGCGGGCGCCGGCGGTATCGCCGTTGGGCATGACGTGAATCGGAATCGCCGCCTGCTCCTCGCGCTGGCCGGGCATGCCGGCGCGGGTTTCGGCGATAAACCAGCGCTGGAACTCCGCGCCGGTTTCCAGGGCGCCGCCGCCGACGATCAAGACATCCGGATCGAACGTGTTCACCATCTCGTCGAAGAACAGCCCAAGCGCGTGGGCCTGTACACGGAAGATGTCGCAGGAGAGGGGATCACCCTTCTCGGCCATCCCGCGTACGAGTTTGGCCGCCTTGTTCACGTCGAGTTTGCCGAGCTCGTGGCCGGGATAGCGAGCGAGGAAGTAGGGCAGGAGCGTTTTGGCGATGGCGGTGAGCGAACACAGGGACTCCAGGTCGCCGGTGCGGCCGCAGTTGCATTCCGGCTTCAGTCCTTCGGTGCCGGCGATGCTTTGGTAGGGAATGAGGACATGGCCGAGTTCTCCGCCGAACCCCATTTTGCCCTTGACTACGTTGCCGTCCACTATGACTCCGCCGCCAAGACCGGTGCCGATTACAGCGGAGATCGAAGTCTCCCGGCTATGGGCGCCGAAGATGGTGAAGTGTCCCCAAAGGGCACCGGCATTGCCATCGTTGAGGTACGTGACGGGGCGGCCGAGACGGACTTCGAGCTGCTTACGGATATCGAATCCGGCCCAATCGGCATGGACGAAGTTGGTGGAGCCGCGCGCGCTGAGGACACCGGAGGAACTCGCCGGACCGGGCGTGTCCAGGCCGACGGCGACTACTTCGTCCAAATGCACGCCGGCCTTTTCGGCGGCGATTTTCAGGCCGTCTTCGATCTGCCGGAGGCAGACGTCCGGCCCTTCGGTGGAGAGGGCGGGATACTCGCATAGTCCTTCGATGAGGAACTGCTCCAGGGGGTTGACGAGGGTGTAGTTAATGGCGGTCCCGCCAAGGTCGACTCCGGCAACTACTTTCACGGTTGATTCTCCATTTCGGCAGGAAGTGCCCGAAATGCAAGCTTACTACAATCTGAAACGGTGTCCGCGATGGCGCCGCGTAAAGGGGACGGACCTCAGGGGATGGGGCACGTCTTTCCAGGAATCCCGCGGATCAACGACGAGGCGTCGCAGGAAAAGTGCACTATGGTATTCGCGGTGAATTCGCCCCGTGAGCCGAATGTCAGGCCGACATCGCCGCCGGTGTTGTCTTGAACGGTCGAGTTGATCAATGTCAGGCTGGAGCCATTATCGACCTGGATGCCTGCCAGGGTATTGTTATGGCTCTGGATCTGGGCCTGGTCGAACATGTGCACCTGGGAGTTGAGCAGCACTGCGACTCCATTGCTCGCGTTGCCGGAAACCTGGAGCGTGGTGAATCCAGACGCTCCGGAGAATTGCGGATTGTTAAAGAGATTCGCCATGGAAAGCTCTTCCAGATGAAGGCCATCCCTCCCGTTGTTGAGGGCGCTCACCTGCGAGGCGGCATCCAAATCCATTCCGGCACGCGAAGCCAGATCGATACCGTCCAGGCCGTTGTCCGAGGTAAGGATCGTTCCGCCGAAACTGAAGATGTGGGCTCCCGAGACGACGGTCAAGCCTACGGTAATGTTGTTGAGCGTCTTGAGCGTCGAGGCGGCGCCGCCCAGGAAGAAGCTGGAGTCGATGGAGACCTGGACTCCCAATGCGTTTTGCTGCGCGGTGATGGTTCCCGCTCCAAGAGTGGCGCTGGAGGATACCCCCAAGTTGATTCCGAACACCCCGTTTCCCTGGGCGAGAAAGGCGCCATTGAAATTCAGGGATGACGAATTCTCGGCATCGACGCCATCCAGGCCGTTGTTTTGCGCGCTGCTGTCGGTAATGTAGGCGGACGAGTTCCCTTCGATCAGCATGCCCGTCTGGGCGTTGCCCTGCGCCACGAGATTTTGCAGCCGGATCCCGGCATTACCCCTGGCGTGAATTCCGGAATTCCCGTTTTGGACGGTGAAGGCCTGGAGCGTCACGCGCTGCGCGCCATCAATTGTAACCACATCATTCGAAGCGCCAGGCGATTGAATGACGGCGCCGCCCTGCCCTATCAGGGTAATACCCGACGTCAGAACGGTTACGTTTTCACGACAGACTCCGGTAAACGTTAAAGTATCTCCCGGAGACAGGCCCTGCACGGCATTGTTCAAGCTCTGCCCTTTGTTGCAGTCGACGGATTTCCTGTCAGCCAGCAGCGGCGCCTGGAAAACAAGGGCCAGCAGAGCGGTTGAAGCGAAGCGATTTCTTTTCACGCGGAAAGACCTCCTCGCATCATTTTGCGGGAAGACTTATTAACCTGCACATATTTCTTTTAGTATCTTGCGGATGAATCGTCTGATAACATACATCCCAATGCCTGCGACTACTTACAGTAACTGAAATAACTGAAATGAGCGGCCGGAGCCGCGCCCAGTTACAGCCCAGTTAGCATTGGGCAGTAGCGGACATGACCGGACAACCGTTGGGGATCACGGCCCGGGAAGTCCGCGGACTGCATCGGAAAGGGCCCAATCGCCTCGAGGAGGCCGAGCGTTTTTTTCGACGGAGGGCCCTACCCGGCGTCGCCAGGTGCGGACGGCGAGCCCTCCTACAACGGCACCGTCTGCTCGGCGTCGGCGACCGTGGCGTAGCGCGTGAAAACGTCGTTGATCTTGCAGGTGCGGAACAGCTCCCAGACGCGATCGTTGAGCCCCGCCAGCAGCAGGCGCCGGCAGTTCCGCTCGAAGGACGCATAAGCGCCGATCAGCACGCCCAGGCCGCTAGAGTCCACCTAGCGGACGCGGCTCATATCGACGGCCAGGGTGGCGGCTCGCCCTGGCGCACGTTGTCGCGAAATTAAGCACTCCTTCGAGCGCCATGATCTTCTCGCTCGGGGCGCGCCCTCGAGCATCACGCCGGTGGAGCAAGGCGAGTGGATGCCGCCGGGGCGGTACACAATGAGACTGACGCCGGGTGGCCGGAGTTACACGCAGGCGCTGGAGGTGAAGGCGGATCCGGGTACGGCAGCGGCCGCAGCAAAAGCTCGTTCACCACGCTGAAGATGGCCGAATTGGCGCCGATCCCGATGGCCAGCGAAAGAACGATTACAGCCCAGGGCTTCTTCGCAAAGTACGCAACGCATAGCGGAAATCCTGCAGGAGGTGGTGCATGTTATCCCGGTGCGTGATTGGATAGACGCCTTGCAGGCGGGAAGGTTAGCCTCTCGAATCCGCCGGACGCCGTTGCGCCGAGAGGATCACCCACAGCGCCCACGCCGCCGCGCCCACCAGAACTGCCGGTCCGAGCAGCGAGCGGGTCGCGTACCAGGAGCCCGGGGCACTCGACAATCCGCCCCTCAGTTCGAAGCTAACCATAGCCGTGGCGCCGGCAGTCAAAAACGCCAGCAGGCCCAGGCGCCGGAGCATCCAGATCCCTCCGACCACCATCGAGAGAAAGAAGCTGACGCGAAAGAGGTCTGGAAGACCCGATACTACAGCCAGAAGGACAAAGAACGCACCAGCAATCCAGCCGCGGCGCGCGACAATCCGCACCAGGAGGCCCAGGAAAAACACCTGCGCAAATAGGGCCGCGCCGCTTCCCACGGCGAGAATCAGTATCCCGGCAAGCGACGAGACGCTTTTGAGCGCCTCCAGGGCCCAACCCGGTGTGGCCAGCAAAGTCTTAAGCCCGAAGACCGGCGCCAGTACCGCGACATACAAGGCCCGCGATCCCTCGGCCAAAACAATCCCCGCCAGAAGGTTGGACGCCACCAGAGGATCCCGGACCCGGCCGGCCAGTAGGCGACTGACGGGGATCAAAGCGTCCGGCCAGTAGCGCCGCACGAAGGGTTCGATCGCGAGATGGAGCGCCCAGAACAGTCCGGCGAGAAACGCCGCAAAGCTGAGCGCCTGGATCAGGAGACCTAATTCCCGGGAGGATGCGACGTGATCCGCGGTCAAGATCCAGACGCACATCCAGCCTACGAAGTAGGCCGCAGCGAGCCTGGCGGCGCCCCGCCGATCGCTGCGTCCCTGTCGCAGATTGTGCCGGGCCAGCAGAGCCAGGCCCACCAAAATCGTCACGAAGATGGTGGCGCGCACGGCTGTGACGAGCACGGGCAGGGGCGGTGGCGGATTCTGCTGCTGCCAATCGCCCGCAACCCGGAAATACACCGGCCGCCCTTGCCAGGCGGCAGCCTCGACGCGGACTTGCTCGGTGCGGCCTTCCGCGAACGTGCCGGTCCAGGCCATGCGCGCATCGGCCATAGTGGGAGGAACCTGCTGCGGCGCAGCGGGAGTGAAGCGTGCCGGATCGAGCCGCGCGGCGAGCAGGAGCGCATTCCAGTCCGGGGCCTTGGGAGGCGTGTCCACGACGCCGGAGTCCGCGGGCCGGGCTTCCAGCGCCAGCAGTCTCCCGGTGGCATCCAGGTACATTCGAATCATCCCCGGCTCGTCGTTCGCCGGCGAATCAAACGTGATGGCATCGCCCGGGAATGAGTCTGCGCGGATCTCACCCCGGTGCTGCCGGTACCAGAAGCCGATCACGGCGGGCTGGTGGCTGGCCAGGATGGCATCGCGGTGCGCCGGCTCGAAGCGCTGGGCGTAGAGAAGCGCGCTGGGATCAAAACTGCCGAACCCGTAGGCCGTGCTTTGCGGCTTCCCGGTGTAGCCGAGCCGTCTCAACATCTCCTGGGCGCGATCCGCCAGGGCTTCCGGTGGAATCTCCAGCGGCGCGTGCTGGAGGAACCCATCGTGGTCGAACCATCGCAGCGCCGCCAGGCAAACCAGGAGGGCCATGAAGCAGACGATCGCGGTGCGCCGGCTGAATCCCTCCTTTTCCTGCGACGCGGCTACCATTTCGGGCGACGGAGTTTCGCCGGCCGCGAGAGCCGCGGCGATGGGATCGCCGCCCGGCAGCGCCATCGCCACGTGCAAGGCCGACTGCGGCCGGCGCTTGGGCTCCTCTTCCAGACAGCGCAGAATGACGCGCTCGATGGCCGGATCGAGGTCCTTCACCAACTCCGACGGCGAGGTCTGGGTATCCGCGCGGTGCTTGCCGGTGAAGATCTCGTGCACCACCAGGCCGAGGGAATAGAGATCGCTGCGCGTGGTGACTTCCTTGCCCGACTTCTGCTCGGGCGACATGTAGGCGGGGGTGCCGCTGCGCAGATCGCCGATCGGGATCTCGGCCGCCAGCGCCGCCAGGCCGAAATCTGTGATGCGAACCTGGCCGCGCCCGTCGATCATGATGTTGGAGGGCTTCAGGTCGCGGTGCAGCACGCCGCGCTCGTGGGCCGCGGCCAGACCGGCGCAGATCTTGCGCGTGAACTCGAGGGCCTTGTCCTGCGGCAGACGGCCGATGCGCCGCAGCAGCGAGCTGAGATCCTCGCCATCGAGGTACTCCATGGAAAGGAAGTGCATGCCCTCCACGAAGCCGATGTCGTACACGCGGCAGACGTTGGGATGCGAGACCTGGCGCGCGATGCGCACTTCGCTGCGGAAGCGCGCGAGGACGGCTTCGGGCACGTTGGCTTGCGGAAGAAACTTCAGGGCCACGGACTGCTCGAGGATCAGGTCATAGGCGCGATAGACTTCGCCCATGCCCCCGCGGCCCAGCAGTCCCAGAATGCGATAGCGCGCGGCCAGTACCGTTCCCGCGGGAAATCGGCCTTCCTCAATGCTCGAGGACGAAGAAGACGCCGGCGCAAAAACGGTTTGGGTGGCGCCATCCAGCGGCGTGGCACAAGCCGGACAAAGGCGCCAGTCCGCCTCGATCTTGCGGGCGCACTTCGGACAAACTCCGGTGCCGGGAATCGCCATGGCGCCCTGCTACAACGGCACCGTCTGCTCCGCGTCCGCCACCGTGGCGTACCGCGTGAACACGTCGTTGATCTTGCAGGTACGGAACAGCTCCCACACGCGATCGTTGAGCCCCGCCAGCAGCAGGCGCCGGCAATTCCGTTCGAACGACGCATAAGCTCCGATCAGCACTCCCAGCCCGCTGGAGTCCACGTACCGCACACGGCTCATATCGACGACCAGGGTGGCCGGCTCGCCCTGGCGCACGTTGTCGCGAAATTGAAACGCGGTTTCGGCGTTGAGCACTCCTTCGAGCACCATGATCTTCTCGCCCGGGCGGGCGCCGTCGAGCATCTGCAGCTTGAGTTTGTCGTCGGCCATAACAGGGTGGAGTGTATCACGGTCATGCAGTCAAAAAGGAACCGCCCGGGGGTCAGAACGGGAACATCTGTTTCAGATCCGCCTGGGAAGGCTGCCGGCCGTACTCGCAGATCTCGAAGGCTTGCGCGTATCGGACAGTCTTGGCGCGCTCGGCGCCGTAGAATTTCGCCAGCGCGTCGCGGTAGGTGTTGGCGGCGCCGGCGTACCGGCCGGCCAGGTTTTTGCGAACCTCGTCACGCCGCCGCTGGCGGCCGGCCTCATCGTCGGGATAGAGGCCGGGGTGGCCATCGGCGCCGCCTTCGTGAATCTGGGACTCCATGACGAGGAGGGCGTCGAGCGTGGGCTCGATCACGTCGTCGATGGCCACGGCCACGTCCGCACGGAAGGGATTGGGACGCTGGAAGCGATCCGACGCGTAGAGGAAGACGGGGTTTCTGCGCAGCGGCGGGACGTCGGGCGTGAAGAACGGCACGCCCACCATGTAGGCCGAATCCTGCACCAGGATCGAGGTGTACCGGTGGTCGGGATGATAGTCGTTGGGGCGGTTGGTGATCACGATGTCGGCGTTCCATTGACGGATCAGCCGCGTGATCATGCGGCGGTTCTCGAGGGTGGGCAGGATCTCGCCGTCGTGGATGTCGAGCACTTCGGTGGAGGCGCCCAGCCTGCGGTCCACCTCCTGCACTTCCTTTTTCCGGCGCAGGGCGAGCGGCCCGCCGGCGATCTGCCAGTGGCCGATATCGCCGTTGGTGGCCGATACCAGCTTGACGTGATGCCCCATTTTTGCCCACTTCATGGCGACTCCGGCGCCGCGGTACTCCGCGTCGTCGGGGTGGGCGCCGAAGACGATGATGCGCAGCTTGCCGTCTTCCGGAGGCGGCGCGGGCGCCTGGGCCGGTGCGGGCGGCGCCTGGGCCAGGGCGACGGGGGGGCGTGGCTGGTCAATGGCTCTCGCGAGCACGAATCCCAAGGCGCCAGCCGCGAGTAAGGTGACAACTGAGAACTTCATATGGATTGCTCCTCTCAAGCGATTCTAGCGTGCCGGGACGAGGTGCGGGAGGCTTATCAGGCGAGCATCGACAGGAGCGGGGCAGGGTCCCTCGGGGGCGTCGCGGGCGGCAGGGACCAAGCGTCCCGATGAGTCGGGACGCGGCAGGCACGAGTGCCTGCGCCACATCGCTTCAACGACTTGCATGAAGGTTTCTGGAAAGCTCGGGCGGCGCACTGGGTTAGGCGAGTTTCACGAGGTCCATGGGATAGGGCGCGTTGTTGCGGGGATTGTCGCGCTCGTAGACCACGCAGATGGTGGCGCCGATCGCCGGCAGCTTGCGGGATGGCCCGGTCTTGCCTTTGGCGATCCCGCCGCCCAGCAGACAGAATTCGTAATGAATGTGCTTCTTGCCGTGCTGCGCGTAAGAGTAGCGCCTGACCAATCCGGGCGCCGGCCGTCCCTCGCTCAGCAGGCGCATCTGCTTGCGCACCAGGTACACCAGCAGCCATCCGGCGCCTGCCAGCACACCGCCCGCCACGAAGGGGAACCAGGCCGGCAGCGGGGAGGCCTCCCAGTCGCGGGGACGGTTGTGCCTGGGGTTCTCCGGCAGGAGACGCACGGCCAGCGGTGAGCCAACCGCGAGTGTGTTCCACATCCGCAGGGGCAGCGGTGAGCGCCCCGCATGCGTACGCCCTTCCCACTCGAATTCGTAGGCCACCATGGGCCGGTGCTCCTTGGTGCTATCCCGCCAGTGCCGGGTGATGCGAGCCTCCGAGTCCTGTCCATGGTCGCGCAGCCGCACATGCTCCTCGGACTGATTCCTGGCGGCCGCGCCGAGCCCGACGACGACCGCGACTGCGCCTGCAAACATCACCGCCGCGAGGACGACTAGGGCGACTCCCGCGGCCGCCAGCCGGACGGGCCGTGGCACCGCCCCGGCAAGCCCCGCGGGCGGCACCCACTTCCGGCGCAAGTCCTCCATTTCTTCGTAGCGATCCATGGCTCACTCCTCACTTTGGGCATGGCCGGCCGGTTTCAACCTTCCCGACTCCTGCAACGCCCGCCGCAACAGAAACTCGATCTGCGCGTTGAGGCTGCGCAGATCGGCATCGGCCCAGTGCTGGAGCGCCTCGTGGGTCGCCGGATCCAACCGCAGCAGGAATGTCTTCCGTTGCGCCAAAATTCAGCCTCACTGGTACAGCGTCCCCGCATTGACGATGGGCTGCGCCTCGCGGTCGCTGCACAGCACCACCAGCAGATTGCTCACCATGCTGGCCTTGCGCTCTTCGTCGAGCGCCACTACTTTTTTCGCGCTGAGTTGGTCGAGCGCCATCTCCACCATGCCCACGGCGCCTTCCACGATCTTCTGACGCGCCGCGATGATGGCACTGGCCTGTTGCCGCCGCAGCATCGCGCCCGCGATCTCGGCCGCGTACGCCAGGTGCGTGATGCGCGCCTCGATCACCTCCACGCCCGCCTTGGCCAGGCGCTCCTGAATTTCGTCGCGCAACTGGTGTGCAATGTCCAGCACCGACATGCGCAGCGACGTGTCGCCCTCGCGATGCGAGTCGTAGGGATACCGTGTCGCCAGGTTGCGCAGGGCGGCCTCGCTCTGCACGTGGACAAAGTGCTCGTAGTCGTCCACCTGGAAGATCGCATCGGCGGTGTCCACGACCTTCCATACCACCACCGCGGCGATCTCGATGGGATTGCCGTCCTGGTCGTTCACCTTCAGCTTGCTGCTTTCGAAATTGCGGATGCGCAGCGAAACCTTGCGCCGCGTGGTCAGCGGGTTCACCCACCAGAAACCCTGCTCCTTGATGGAGCCCTTGTACCTGCCCGCCAACTGGATCACGCGGGCCTGGTTCGGATTGACCACTGTCAACCCGCCGAGGCACGCCAATGCCACGATCAGCACGAGGAGCCATAGCACGATAGCCACCCCTTGCTCCGCCGGAATGGCCCCGATCAGCAAGGTGGCCGACGCGATCGCTACTGCCACCAGAAAAAACAACATCCACCAGCCTGAGATCGCTTTAACGTCTTTTTCCGCCAGCATTTGAAGTCATCTCCGTTTCATCTGACATCATTATGATATCATTTTGATTGCACTTGTCAAGGGGGATACTGGAAAAATGCCGGATCAGCCGACGTGGACCGAAGACGATTCCGCCCTCTACCGCGAGCTTGCTGCGGTGGCCGTGCCGGATCGCGCGGAACAGATCGCGGTCATCGCGGCGCTGGCTCCTTTCGGCGGGCATGAGTCCTTTCGCCTGGTGGAGTTGGCGGCGGGCGAAGGGCTGTTTGCCGCGGCGTTGCTGGCGGCTTTTCCGAAGGCTTCCTATGTCGGGCTGGATGGCTCGGCGAGCATGCGGGACCGGGCGGCCGAACGGCTGCGCGAGTTCGCGGGCCGCGCGGAGCTTCACGCGTTCGATCTGGCGGGCTCGAGCTGGCACGGATTCCTGGATGGCGCGGGTGTGGTGTTCAGCTCGCTCTCGATCCACCACCTGCCCGCCGGAGAGAAGCGCGCTCTGTTCCGGGTGGTTCACTCGCGGCTCTCTCCCGGAGGCGCGTTGCTGATTGCGGACCTGGTCGAGCCGCAACATTCGCGCGCCGGGAGTCTCTTCGCCGCCGCGTGGGACCGCAGGGTGGCGCAGGCTTCGGTGGCGCACTCGGGCGACGATCGATTGCGCCGGCGGTTCGACGAGGGCAGGTGGAATCACTATCGCTTTGCGGATGCCGCCGACCGTCCGTCGCCTCTGTTTCATCAACTGCGGTGGATCGAGGAAGCGGGGTTCGACATTGCCGATTGTTTCTGGCTGCAGGCCGGACATGCGATCTTCGGCGGGTATAAAGCCCCGATCGCCGACTCTATGGAGGACGGCGTGTCTTTCGAAAACGCCCTCGCGATTGCCATGAATTTCGCTATGATAAGGGAGAACGATTAATCAATCAATCAGAGAGAGGACCATGATCCGAAAGATCACCGCCGTTACTGCCCGAACTCAATTCGGCCAGATCGTAGACCGGGCGGTCGACCACAACGAACGGTTCCTGGTAGAGCGGAACGGTGAACCCGCCGTTCTGATCATGAGCGTGACCGACTTCGTGAAGACCCTGGCGCCGGCTCCGGACTGGCTGAAAGACATCCAGGATCACGCCAGGCGGAAAGGCCTCGACAAACTCACCATGGACGACATCGACGCGGAGATTGCTGCGGCGCGGCGCGAGCGCCGAGAGCGGCAACGGCAGCCTGGCGGATGATTCGGGTTGTCCTGGATACCAACATCGTTATCTCGGCGACGCTCCGGGCGGGCGGATTGCCCGAAGCTGTTTTCAACCTAGCCATCGACGGCGTGATCCGGCTTTGCCTTTCGGAGCCGGTGCTAGCCGAGTACGAAGAGGTGTTGCGTCGCCCCCGCCTGGNNGGAAAAATGTGCTATGGTCGCTCCCACGGTCGAAGTGCGGGAGTGTTCCGATCCTGACGACGATATTTTCCTGGAATGTGCCGAGGAAGCCCAGGCCGATTATCTGGTGACCGGCAACCGGAAGGATTTTCCCGACGACTGGAAAAAGACCCGCATTGTCACCGCCCGCGAATTTTTGGCGATCATCGCCGACATTCAGGGCAGCGACCCGGCGTAGACCGTTCAGGGCGCGCGTAGCGCAATCCTGGTGGGCTTGTTCCGATCGCAGGTAATCCGCCTGTCCCGGAACTCCAACTCCGCCACTTGCAGGACTGTGTGCCGCTGCCATTCCGCGCCCTTGCCTTCGCCATCCTTCCCGCCCTGGTGCACGAAGTAAAACAGGTACGCCCGCCCGCCGCTCACTACGACGTCCACGTGCTGGCCCTTGGAGCGGTCCGTGGGGGTCGTGCCCGGTTCCTTCAGCAGGTTGTCCGCCTGCCGCGTCCAAGCGAGGCAGTCGGCGGAGCTGTACACGGCGATTCCATCCCACACATCCACCATCATCCAGTAGCGGTCCTTCCAGCGGAAAATCTTGGGCCCCTCGCCGCGCGAGCCCGGGATCGCGGGGCCCTGGCTGGTCCATCGATACAGGTCGGGGCTATCGGCGTAGTAGATGGAGCCGTCCTGGGCGCGCTCGTTTTTGTACCACATGCGGAAACCGCCGCCGGGCAGTTGGATCAGGCTGGGGTCGATGACGCGGTCGGACCCCAGGTCCAGGGTAGATTCGTATTTCCACTGGCGTAAATCAGGGCTGGTGAGGTGGATGATCTCGCGCGCGGCGTTCCAGTCCTGGTAGATGCCCGGCACGATGGAGAGAAACATATGGTAGGCGCCATCGTGGTCGAGGATATCGGGCGCCCAGTGCGTGTAATCCTTCGTGCCATATGGGATCTCGGCGGTGCCGGTGTACCTCCAGGTGGCGCCGCCATCGGAGGATTCCGCGATGCCGATGCGCGTGCCGTGAACCCAGGCCACTCCGGGGAGATCCGGCATGTTGGCGCGGCGGTTGGTATAAAACATGAACCACTGTTTTGCGGCGCGGTTCCAGACCAGCACGGGGTCGGCGGCGCCGTCGTAGACCGGGTCGCGATAAAGCGGCTTGGGCGCGACGTTGCCTCCCCGGTTCCCTTCGGGGGGACCCTCTTGAGCCATCGCCGCCAGCGGGACCAGAAACAGCAGGCAGAGTTTTCGCAGGGCAATATTTCGCAGCACAATAGAAAGCATCTGACAAATGGACGAATCGCTCTCGTGACCGGCGCCGGCAGCGGCATCGGCCGCGCCGTAAGCCTGGCGCTCGACGCCGCGGGGTATTCCGTCGTGCTGGCCGGACGCCGCGCCGAACGACTGCAGCAGACCGCCGCGGCCGGGTCTCCGGGCGGCCGCATGCTGGCGGTGCCCACGGACATCGGGCAACCCGACTCCGTGCGCGCGCTCTTCGCCCGCATCGCGGAAACTTTTGGCCGCCTGGACCTGCTCTTCAACAACGCCGGCGCGGGCGCGCCGGCGATCGCCATGGAGGATCTGACCTACGAACAATGGAGTGCGGTGGTAGCGGTCAACCTGACGGGAGCGTTCCTATGTGCGCAAGAGGCCATCCGGATGATGAAGGCGCAAGACCCGCGCGGCGGACGCATCATCAATAACGGCTCCATCTCGGCCCACGTACCGCGGCCCAACTCTGCGCCGTACACCGCGACCAAGCACGCCATCACCGGACTGACCCGCTCGATTTCGCTCGATGGCCGCAAATACGACATCGCCTGCGGCCAGATCGACATCGGCAATGCCGCCACCGAGATGACCAAGCGCATGACCGCCGGCGTTCCCCAGGCCGATGGAACCAACAAACCCGAGCCTCGCATGGACGTCGAGGACGTGGCCCGCGCCGTCCTTTATATGGCGAGTTTGCCGCTGAGCGCCAACGTTCAGTTCATGACCGTGATGGCCAGCAACATGCCGTTCATCGGGCGGGGCTGAAGCCGGCTGAAGCCCAGGCTACCAGTACTCGCTCCAGCGAAGGCGTCCGGCGATTCGCTCCGGGCTTTCCCAGCACGTCGCGCCGGCCACGCCGAATAAGACGAACTCCACGGCGGCGTTCTTGGCCGCTTGCAGACTGCTGCGTTGCGCCGTGTACAGCGCCCGGCCCCCACGGTCGACCTTGGCCGTCCATCCCTCCGCGCCCGTTTCCACGGACAAGGAGAGATCGCACCAGGCGGTTCTGAATCCGCTGTGGATTTGGATCAGGCGGTGGTGAACCACGCCCGCTGCTTGGGTGCAAGGCGCCATGAGGGTCTCCAGCACTACGGTGCTTTGGGTGGTTGCGGACAGCTTACCGCTTCAAAGCGGCACCGGCCCAGACACCCCTTGAGATCGCAGGTCACACAGGTAATCTTGCGCCTCTTGCCCTTGTGGTCCGCGGTGTGGCTCGAAATCACGTGGAGTGTCATGCCGCCTCCGGAAGCTGCAAATCCGCGGCGCCCGCCGGAGCGCCGGGCAGTCCTGTGCCGGCTGCCAGGGTGCGAAGCCGCCGCCGTAGCGAAGTTCGCTTCCAAAGCGGAAGTCCAGGCGAGGCTGGATCTTCCACTGGGAGGAGCTGTCGGAGGGATCCGTTCTCAAGCCCAGCGGGTCGGTGCGGCGAAGCGGGTTCCCTCCCACATACGCGTATAAATTGGCGCCTCCCCCGAGGCCGATCGGGTCGCTCTGGAGATACCTTCCCAGGTTCGGCACGTAATCCCGGAAGCCGTTGTGGTTCAACCCGGTCTCGATCTCGAATTGCTGACCCGGCAGGCGGAGGTCCTGGACGAGCGTGCCCTGCGTGCTGCCGGTCTGGCCGAAGGGCTGGTAGTTCGCGCTCCACACCACGTGCTGGCTGCCGTCGGTGGCCGTTTGCGGCGTTCCCAGGCGGTCGTCGTGCAGGAAATACAGCGCGCCGGTACCGGGCGATAGAGTCGCAATGGGCCGCCCGTCGTCCAGGTAAATGTAGTCGGCGGCGGTCGGATTGCCTTGGTTGTTGCTTTCCTCCAGCAGCATGCCGCTCTGGTCAAACTGGTACCGGGTACCACCGCGGCGGTGGCGCTCAACACATTGGTTTGCGTCTGGCCGCCCAGCGCATCGAGGGTATAGGCGATCTTCTGGCCGAAGAGATCGGTGACCGCCGTCACGCGGTGCGCCCCGTCGTACGTCGCGGTGAGGGCCGAGCCGTCGGGCAGCGTAGCGGTCAGGAGGTTGCCCGCCCCATCGTAGGCCAGCGCTATGACGAGCGGGCCTGTGGTCGTGGCGATGTTGCCGGCAAGCAACCGCTGCCGCGCGTCGTAGCTGAACTGCGTGGTGACCCCGTTTGGGTCGACCATAGTCTGGGGCAGCCCTCCCGGCAAGTGCTGGGTGATCTGAGTAGCCTGGTTCAGCGCGTTAGTGATCTTAGTAAGCGCGCCGCTGGCGTCATAAGTAAACCTGGTTAGCGCATTGACATCGCTGCGGGGTCCCTGCGCGGAAGCCAGCAGGAAGTTCGACCAGGTGTAGGTCCAGACCCGTGCCGTGCCGTTGGTGTAATAAGACGTAGTGTCGGTTGCCACCCTGTTCAGCAGATTGCCGTTGTTGGCGTCGTAGAGGAAACTGGTGGTAAGGCCCGGTGTGACTATGGTCTTCGGCAGGTGCACCCAGGTCGTATCGTAAGTGATGGTGGTGGTGCGTGCCTGCGGCGTGTTTACCGCCTCGTTGATGGTGGTCGGCTGGCCGTGAATGTCGTTCACGTAGGTGGTGAGGTTGCCGTTCCAGTCTATCTGGCTTGCCGTGTACCCGTTGGCGTCGTAGGTGAACAGGCGGGTGGCGGCGGGAATCGAGCCCGCGGCCACGCGGTCGATTTCCGTCAACTTAGGCACGCCCTGAAGGGTCGTGAACCGGTAGACTTCCTGCTCGCCCAAGCCGTTCGTCACCGTACGGCTGCCGTCAGTGTCGTTGTAGGTGAACGTCGTGAGATTCGCGCCGCCGGCATGTTGGCTCGTCAGCCCGCGGCCCGACGCATCGTAGGTCCACGTTGCGAAGCGGTTGCCGAGCTCGTCGACGATCCCCGTAAGCGCCAGGGGCAGCGAAGGGTTCTCGTAAACATAAGTCTGGCTGGTGGCCGGAGTGGTGGAGTACGAGACTTCGGTTAGTTGAGGTCCCGCGGCGATGGCAGTGTAGGCGTACGTGAGAACCAGGCCATCCGGCGTCGTGACGGTCTGCAAAATGCCTGTTGCGCTGTTGTAGGTGAATGCGAGCTTTCGATTGTAGGAGTCGGTGACCGAGATCAGGTTGAAGTTCGTATCGTAGCCCAAAGTCTGGGTATAGCCGTTCCGCGCCTGGATGGTCTGGAGCAGCGTGAAACTCTGCCCCGCCACGGTCGTATAGGTCTCCGTGGTGTCGGTGCTGTCTTTGAACGTCCAGGTGCCCGATTGCGCCGCTCCCGATAGCGTCAATGTGGCATCCACATCACCGTCGGGCGTCCAGGTATTTCCAACCAGGTGGAAATCCACCTGCCGCCCATCCGCTCGCTCCACGGTGACCGAGGTCGAGGAATTGACGTTGAGATAACGGTCGTAATTCGAGCGCCACTGGGGCCCCATTGAGAATGCCTGGGTTTGCGACGAAAGCAGGCTGTTGTAATACCGGATGAAGGCCAACGGGTTCGCCCCCGTGGTGGTGTAGTCCGTAGCCTTTTCGAACAAAGCGCCCGTGCCGAGGTTGATCGGATCGCCGCAGGCGCAGCTCCCCGGATGCTTGGATGGGTCTCCCGCCGACTTCCCTGGATTGGTTACCTGCGAAGCTCCCAGGGTAATGTTGTCAAAAAAGACGCCCCTGGCTGACCCGAATTTCACGGACCTTACCGTTCCCGAAAACGCGATTCCGACTGCGGTCCATTGGCCCTGTGTTCCGGGCGGCAGGCTCACTACCGTCACCGGATCCCCGGACCCATTCACGCCGTCCCACAACGTAAGGGAATGTTGGGAACCATCGGGAAGGTAGAAAAACGAGAGCCCAGTGGTGAATCCCCCCGGAACGTTCATGGAGGCGGCGGCGCCGGCGTCGGGGGAGAAAGAGAACGCATTGGACTCCGAAGGCATGCCGCTGACGGTCTGGTTGCCGGCACAGGTTCCGGTCTGCGGGGAGTTTGTGTCGGTGGTGACCAAGGCAAGTGCGGTGAACGAAACACCGTAATTCGGGCCGGGGCCGCTCCCCAGGCTGCCGGTGCTGCCGGAATAGTAATTTCCAATCGCCTCCCCGCATTGCAGGGCGTCAAAGTTCAGAACCAGGATGGTGCTGCCCGCGGTGGCGTGTGGAGTGACCACGGACCCATCGGGATTCCCCACGGGAAGAGGATTCGGGACCGGTCTCACCGGACGCTGCCGGTTCACGGGACCCTGCTGACCCATCAGATCTCCTTGGAAAAGCGGGAACAAGACCAGTAACACGGTCAGCATGATCCCGATCGGGCCCGGCGTTCTCAACCAGGATGACGTCTTGAAAAGGCTCCCGTGCCGGCTTCCGTTCATGTTTAAGGCCCTCACTGTTTCACCGCCTGCGTTCCCATCGCATGCCAATCCGTGTTGTTGAGATCGTTGACATCGCGCGCGGCCACATAAAACACCCGGTTCCCGTCAAACGTCGCCAGGAACGCAATGTTCAAAGTCACCGCCAGGTTATTGCCGCTGCCAGTCACTGGATTGGCGCCCCAACTGACCACGCATTGGCTGTTCTGCATCGAGCCCGGCGCCCCCAGGGAAGAGTTGCCCGCGAATGGTCCCGAGGGGTTCCCCGCATCATTCACCAGCAGCAGCGTATTCGAATCCCGGATGTAAGCTAGGTAACACGCACTGATGCCGTTGATGAAATCGTTGATCAGGATGTTCTCCACCCGCAGGTTCGCAAACCCCGCAGTGTCGGAAAAATTGAAGGTGTACGCAGCCGGCCCCAGGCCGCTCGCCTGATTGGGAGTCATCCCCACCACCGCGATGGTCCCGGTGGATGCCGCTCCCGGCATGCGCCACACTCCCAGTCTCTGCCACCCCGAGTTGTTTCCCAACACATCCCCGCCCGCCATGTGGATGATCTTGTCGCCTCCGAAGGTGGCGCTCCAGGCGATGGTCAGCACGAGCGTCAGATTGTTGCCGCTCCCCGTGGCCGAAACCAGGGTCGCGGAACATTGGCTGTTCTGAATCGCGGCGGAACTTCCCAGCGTCACCCTGCCGGCGTACGGTCCGCCCGGGTGCCCTCCGTCATCCACCAGCAAAAGATAGGTGCCTCCGACCACGTAAGCCAGGTAGCAGGCGCTGCGGCCGTCCAGAAAATTGTTCACCAGGATATCGACCACGTTCATGTCCTGGTATCCGCGCGGATCGGTGAAGACAAAGGTGTAGGTTGAGCCCGAGGTGCTCCCGGCCGCCGGGCTCACCGACACCGGCGTCGGCGGGGTCAGCGGCCCGGAGGGATTGATCGTGGTGGGGTCGCTGGCGCTGGCCAGGACGCTGCCGGGGTTGTTCACCGAGTAGTCCGCGCTCTGGACCACCGCCGAGTTGGTGACGCTGGCGGGTGCATTTGGGCCCACGTTCACCGTCACGGTGATCGGCGCGAAGCTCGTGCCCGGCGCGGCGTCAGTCTGACTGCCGCAAACTACGGCCCCATAAGGGGGAGCATGTGGATCGTTACCCAGGCTCTGCCCGCAGTTCCAGTTGGTTCCCTGCGCCGACACAAAGTTCAGCCCCGCAGGCAGGTAGTCCAACACCAGGTAGGGCTCGGCCGTCGGAGCCGTGCCGGTGTTGCTCACGGTGATGGTATATACCGCGCCGTTCTGTCCCTGCGTGAAGTTTCCGCTGTGAGTCTTGGTGATATGATACACGGGCGCGCCGGCGGGGTTGATCGTAGTCGGATCGTTGGCGCTCGTTCCGGCGATGCCCGCTCCCGAGATCGATGCCGTGTTGGTGACGCTGGCCGGTGCGTTGGCCGCCACGTTCACCATCACGGTGATCGCCGCATAACTCCCACCCGCGGCTAACGGGTCGCTACGGCTGCAGCTTACTGGGGGTCCCATGCTGCAGG
>OMOG01000254.1 GCA_900290305.1 Candidatus Sulfopaludibacter sp. SbA4 | reverse complement strand
CTCACTGCTTTTGTGGCGCCTGCCGCGCTGACTCAGAGCTGCCTGGTGGGGCAGGCTTCAGCCTGCCGCCGGCTTCAGCCGGCGCTCCTCGACCCGCGGGGTTTCTGCCGCCAGAGAAGTTCATATCGCGCCCCTCAGTGGATCGCTTTCGCCTTTTCGTAGTGCTGATTCGAATGCGCGTTCGGATCGTAGCTCGCGTCATTCGAACGGACAAAATTTCCGAACCTATCGGTCCAGTGTAGGTTGTACTGGTTTGGCTGGTCGGAAACCTGCCCCCACTGATCCACCACGTGCTCGGTGTCCCGCATGTACTGGTCGAAGTTATCCGCGCCACGCTCGAAGCTGCTGTTCGAGCTGTTCGTAGAGACGCGGCCGGAGCCTGCGTTGCTCAGGGCGCGCTTCGCGTCCATATCTCGAATCGTCTGATCGTTGTTGGCGCTGATGATGCGGCTCATTTCCACGGCCGCTCGACCTCTGTCGTTTGCGATTTGTAACTGCCGGGAGTATTCGCTGCCTATGCTGTCCAGGGCCGACATTTCTTTACCCTTACGACTGGAGCAGGCCGCTCCGCACGCGTAGAGAAACACCACGGCCGCGAGCGGCCACGCGCCCACATTGCTCATCCTCACCTCCAGGAAACCACCCTCTCATTACTCAATTACGGAAACCACGTTCCACACCAGACATTTTTGTGCGATGATGCTCTTCGATGGTTCAGGGCCGATTCAAGGAGGGGAAGGGCGCGTGCCGCCCGGCCGGGAGGTGGCGATGGTCGCTGACGCCGATTCGCCCCCGTCGAACCTGACCGAGGCATTGAACCGCCCGGCCACTTCGGCGGCCGCCCGGTGGCGGCGTATCGGGCCGCTGATCGACCGGGAATTGAACCATATTGCGGGTAGGATGCTGCGGCAATTTGCCGCAATGGGGTGGCTGCAAACACTGGAGCCGGGCGAACTGGTCAGTGAGTTTTATCTTCGCCTGCTCCGCGACGACGCCAAGCACTGGGTCGACCGGAAACATTTCTTTGCATTCGCGGCTGCTTCCATGCGCAACATCCTGACGGACCGGCACCGTGCGCGCAATGCGGCCAAGCGAACGCCTCCCGGCGGCGGCGTGAAAAGCCAGGCCGGCGATGCAGGAATGCTGCCGCGAATCGAGATCCTGATGGCGCTGGAGAAACTGGAGAAGCTGAGCCCGCGGCAGGCGTCCATCGTCGAAATGCGGTTTTTCAGCGGGATGGAGATCGTGGAGATCGCCCGGTCGATTCAGATGAGCGAACGGACCGTGCAGAGAGAGTGGCTGGCCGCGCGCGCGTGGCTCTATGCCGAGCTCGCCGGAGGGCGCTTGACCACATGACGCCGGCCGACTGGGAGCGCGTCACCGATGCTTTCGGTGAAGTGCTGGCCTCCGCGGACAAGGCCGAAGAGATTCTGGCGCGGGAACCGGAAGAAGTCAGGCGTGAGGTCCGGCGCCTCCTGGCAACTCACGAGGTGCTGGAAGCCCCCATGCCCCAGCGCCGTGGCGAACCTTATGGCAGCCGCCAGCCCGGACGTGTGCTGGCGGGCCGTTACCGGCTGGAGTATCTGTTGGGCGCCGGCGGCAGCGGTGAGGCCTGGCTGAGCTCCGACCTGGCCGCCGGGGACCGGCAGGTGGTGGTGAAAGTCCCGCATACCTGGGACTGGTTCCGGCACGACTTGAAGCGGCGGTTTCTGGCCGAGTCCGACGCCCTTCGCCGCATTTCCCATCCTTCGATTGTCACCCTGCTCGATTCCGGCGAGACCGAAGACGGAGCGCCGTTTCTGGTGATGCCCTACGTTGACGGACAGCCCCTGCGCTCGTTGCTGGAGTTGGGGCCGCTGCCCGCCAGGCAGGCCGCCCTGATCTGTGAAGCGCTGGGATCGGCCATCCAGGCGGCGCACGCGAGCGGCGTGGTGCATCGCGACCTGAAACCGGAAAACGTGCTGGTCGAGATGCGCGGGCAGGAACCGCGGATATTGCTCATCGATTTCGGAATCGCATTGTTCGGCGAGATGGAGCAGTACAGCTCGACGACCACGCGATTCTTCGGAACCACCCAGTATATGGCGCCCGAGCAACTGCTCGGCGAGCCTGCCGCGGCCAGCGACATCTACGCCTTTGCCCTGCTGGCGTACGAAATGGCGGCGGGCAAACCGCTGTTTGTAGCCGCGTCGCCGGCCGCGCTCTATGAACGGCAACGCAAGATCGGGAAGTCGGATTTCGACCCGTCGATTCCCGCGCCGTTGCGAAGCGTATTGTGGGGGGCATTGCGCGTGGATCCGCGCCGCCGGCCGCGCGATGCCGCGGAGTTCGGCCGCCACGTGGCGGCGGCGCTGCGCAATCCGCCCCGCTGGTCTCGGCCGTCGCGGCGCTCCGTTCTCGCCGCCATGGCGGGGGTGCCCGCGGCTGCCTGGGTGGCGTGGACGCATCGGCCCGTCTCCGAGGCGGAGAAGAGAATCGATTTCCAGGGCGCGCAATCGTTCCGCGATCTTGGTTGGAAGACCTGGGGTGTCATCGATCTGGACCTGGACGAGATGGACTCGCGCCATGAACGATACAACGGAAACCGCCTGGTATCCCGCAGCCAGGGCGGGTACTTCTATGCGCTTTCAGCGCGCGCGCAGCAGCTTGCGCTCCAAAGGCCATGGAGGCTCTCCGCACTCTTGCGGCCCGTCCACGGCTTTGTGGACTTGAGCGTGATCCTGAAGGATTTCGGCGTCCGGTTTTCCGTGGACCTGGTGGCGCCCGACCAGGGCGAGCCGCGCCTGGATGCGCTGCGCGTGATTTCTCCCGGCATCGACGCTATTTCGCGGCCCATCGGGCCGCCCAAGCCGGGCGAGTTCGCGCGCCTGGAGATTCGCTACGATCCTCTGCGCAAGGAAGCGGCTGTCTGGTTGCGCGGCGAGAAGGTGATCGACGGCTACCGAGGATGCAGCCAGTATTTGGGGTTCCCCGGCGTGGTGGTAGGAGTCGGCCAGCGGCAGAGCGAAATCGGCGAAGCCGTCGTGGGCGATTTGCACTTCGAGATGGGATAGCGCCGTCTGGAATGCTTGCCCAGCTCGTGGCGCAGGGGGTGCCCTCCTGATTCTGATCTGCTTGTACTACAACACTCTCAAGTCTTCGCAGCCTGCGACGATTTGGTGGGGCGGGCCCCCTGGCCCGCGGCCGACCCCCCGGTCGGCCTCTGGTTGCGGCTCTGCTGCTCTGCGGGGCAGCCAATCTTGGCTGCCGCCGGCTTTCAGCCGGCGCTCCTCGATCACGGAGGTTTCTGCCTCCAGAGACGCCCGCAGGGATCGTACCCCGCTCATCGGGACGCTTCTCGGCGAACCGGCAAAAGCCGGGTCGCAGCCAGCGGGAGGCACCCCACCCTGGCACTCTGGGCAGTTCCAGCATTTTAGGCGTCACTGCACGCCGGTTGTGCCCAGCGCCTGCCAGCCGGAATTGTTAGCCTCCGCCGAATCGCGTGCCGCCAGGTAGATCACACGGTTGCCGTCGAACCCGCCGGTGAAAGTAATCGCCAGCGTCAGGGTAAGCGTGTTCCCTCTGGTGCTGGCCGATGAGCCTGCGGAACTCACCGTGCACTGGCCGTTGTTCGCGGTTCCCGAGCCGCCCAGCGCCAGGCCCCCCGACAATCCTCCACCCGCATCGCCTACCAGGTAGAGCAACCCGTACGGCCGGCTGTAAGCGATATAGCAGGCC
>OMOG01000178.1 GCA_900290305.1 Candidatus Sulfopaludibacter sp. SbA4 | reverse complement strand
ATCAAAGAAAGAGTTAAGCTCGAGCTCCGCCTGGACGTCTTTAACGTGCCCAACGCCGTGCAGATTAGCTCTATAAGCAGCTCGGCGACGTTCAACAACCCGACGTCCATGACGCTGGCGAACAACCAGTTCAATGGCACTACACTGAACCCGGCCCGCCTGACACCTTCCACTGCGGGCTTCGGCGCAGCGACCGCGGCCGCTGCGATGCGCAACATTCAGTTGGAGGCCCGGATCCAGTTTTGATGTTGGATGGTGTCGGAGCTCGGAGCCGAACATTCTCCAGGCTGCTCCGGCACTCCCTGGGTATCTGGGCCGGTTCGCGCAAGGCAGTCCCCCTGTGCAGCGCGGCAATGTCAGTCTGACGAACCTTCAAGTGCTGGACGCGATTTGTATGTGGCGGAGCACGGCTGTAAATGGGGGGACTGCCGAAGCGCTTTGGCCGGTGGCGCCCGATCTATATGCGTTCGTTTCTAAAACAAATCTTCTGTTTTTGTGCAGACTCTGCTGTGACATCGATGTCTCCTTCCAGTCCTGGCCGGTCCAGGGCCATTTGAGCCTGGGCCCGGTATAATGAGCATAGGAGGCACGAGTGTGGGGGCGATGCCACAGCGCCAAGAGAGAATCTGTGAATTACCGCGGTGCACCTTTCCGGCATCGGGATTGCTATGATCTCGACATGCTTCCGACCATCGCTGCCGCCGCCGGCTGTGTATCGATCTTTAAGTCTGTGCAGCAACAGCCCGGGCTAAGGCTTGCGCAGGGCAAGGGTCCCGTCAAGTTTCTCGTCATCGATCGCTGGAGAGATTCTCCGAGAACGGACTAGTGCTGAAGACCATCGCGACTCATGTATGAAATCTGCATGCGCCATATCTTTCTTGCTCTTCTTCGCGGCTGTGGAAGCACGCGCTCAACAGGCCGATCCCAATCAGCCGACCCTGACCGTTCGTTCTAACGTCGTCCTGGTGCCCGCTCTGGTAAAGACCAAGCAGGGAGCCGTCTTCTTTGGCCTCACTGGCGGCGACTTCTTAATCACGGACAACGGTATTCCGCAGCAGCTCACGCTCGACTCCGACACTGATTCGGAGCCGTTGGCCCTGGCAATCTGCGTCGAAGTTGGCGGTGCCGGCGCAAGCCATATCGAAGACTATGCCCACCTCGGCGCAATTCTCGACGCTCTGATAGGCGGCGTGGAGCACCGCGTCGCCGTCATTGGCTTCGACAGTACCGCGCATCTCCTGCTGCCTTTCACGCCCGAAACCGGCAAGGCATCCGTCAAATTGTCCAGCTTGAAAAAAGGCGATGGCGGCGCCGCCATCCTGGATGGCGTAGCTTTCGCCGTCGCACAATTGCGGAGCCAGCCCACAGCGTTTCGACGCGCCATCCTGCTCTTCAGCGAAACGATCGACCAGGGCAGCTCGACATCGCTCGGCGAAGCTCTACGCCTGACCAGCGATACGAACACGGTCCTGTACAGTTTCGCTTTTTCCAGCACAAGGGCTGCTCTTGCCCATAAGGCTCCCGGATTCCAGGCGTTCGGCTACAACCACCCCAACGAGCCGGGTCCTCCGCACGGCTGTTTCAGCCGTGAAGGGGCCGACGCCGAATATGACGGCCACTACAGCCGTCAGGTATTCGACTGTCTCGCCCTTCTCGCTCCGCCTTTGCGCCTTGCCCAGATGGCATATCTCACGGCGCGCAACGGACTGCGCACGAACACTGCGGCTTCTCTCGCGCAGCTCACCGGCGGTGAGTTCTTTCGCTACAGCAAGGCGAACGACATACGGCAGGGACTCATCGCGCTATCGCACGACATGCTGCAATACTACGTTCTGAGTTTCCGCCCAACTCCCCCCACGCCAGGCCCGCACGCCTTGCATCTGGAAATCAAGGATCATCCGCAGCTCACGCTTAAATCCCGCACTGAGTATTGGATCGACGACGATAATGGCCGCTAAGGTCAGGCCCTGACGCCGAGGGGATCGACTCCCTCGCGTTGGCGGCGACTGTAGGTTGTTTGCAGGTTGAGTCCTTGGGAAGCAAACTTGGCCTCCGGATAGCTGCCGCGATCCGCGTTCATGACGCGCCGTCTAGCGTCTAGGGGCGGGGCCGTGAACTCGCGCCAGCTTGTGGCATGGGCTTGGGTAGATCCTCTCTGAAACGGCATAGTGTTCAGGAACCCGTAAGGACGCTTCCACGGCAACTTCCTCGAGTGGCGTTATCGGAAAGTTGGCGGTTCCCCCGAGCACGCCGCTCCTCTGCATTGGATCACGCGCCACTCGGAAACTGGCCCCTCCGGCGCCCGCCGTACCGGACCGGTAACGATAAACGCGCTCGCGTCTTCCAATCAACCGGCCGTGTTCGCAGGCGTGTCGCCCAAGTGGTGCCAAACGGGCACCGCCAGAACAACCGCATGCCCTCCCCTCCGGAAAGATCGACGGCGCTGCCAGGATACCGCGCATCGATCCCGGACGCCGTAAGCATGAAGTCCAGTCCCCCAGAGCGCACTTGGCGGCAGCGGTCAGACCCCAACCTGCCCGAAGCAAATCTTTCGGGTGACTGCGGGTAGATTCGGCCCCGCCCTAATCCTCCCCGCCTCTGGAAAGCACCCGAATCCGCTCCTCTAAAAAACACGATCACCAAGGAACGAACTTTATTTTCAGGTACTCTTTCACTCATTCTAAAGCCACTTACCGGCGTCATTCCGCCTTTTGCCGCCCAGGCTCGCCATATCTGTCTGCTACATTTAAATCAGGAAGGGAAATGCGTTCGCCAGCGCAATTCGGGAGCAACC
>OMOG01000363.1 GCA_900290305.1 Candidatus Sulfopaludibacter sp. SbA4 | reverse complement strand
CGCCTGCAATTCCATGCATCTACAGGGTTTGAACTTCAATTACACTTTTGGGAGACGAACCTCTTTTACAAACCAGGAATTGATACCCAAGAGATCCCCTCGTGAGCTTATCAACGCCCCTCCACTGCTTCCGGGTGAGATCGGCGCAGAATGCTGAATCCACAACGTTCCGTCCTCCTCTCGAAGGCCCGAAACGATGCCCTCCGAGATTGACTGTTCAAGCCCTCTCGGGTTTCCTATGGCATAGACGCGCTCGCCAACGCGGACAATCCTGGTAAGGAGACCGAAGGACTCGAAGCTCTTGCCTTCGATTTTCAGTACTGCCGTGTCGCTTCTCTTGTCGTAGTATTTGAGTACCGCGTCGTAGGATCGCCGTGATGTTCCGCTGATTTGCGTTGCGGAAACATTGCGGCATCCTTCCACTACGTGTGCATTTGTGACAACGAAACCATCCGCCGAGACTAAGACCCCGCTCGCCTGCTTCAAATCATCCGCCGAAAGATCACAGGTCAGAACTAGTATCCTATTCGCGAAGCGGGAGAAGATCTCTTCCGGAGGCATTTCGGCTGTCGCGCTACCCGCGGGAGAAGAACTGGGCGGTCGCAGTGGGGGGCTTTGGCCCTCAGAGGGGCACTGGGAGAAGAGCAATACCGCCAACCAAAGTGTTTTCGCGGTAGCCCGCCCACGTAGGGCCGGGTTCGCGTGGGGCTGTCTCACGCATTTCCGCATTTCGGAGCTCGCGTTTCGGTCATCGCCGCTGTACTCATGTGCCGACTCTGACCAATATTTCTCAGAACTATGATTAGCTGCCGATCAGCGCTGGTTAACTCCGATTCGGGGCGAAACCCGAGGATTAACTTCAGCGATGCTCACCAGTTTTTCCATTTTTCTACTCGTCTCACGGTATGGGCTTCGCCCTCGATCTCGCCGCTCTCTCCGACCTTCAGGTGGTTGCGGCCAAAGCGGGCGTGGTCCGAGCTCCGGCGACAGTCCCGAGAACCAACCCCACGGTAGAGCCACCTTCCTCCGATCCCCAACCCCCAACCCCCCGTGGTAGAGTCGTATCCGACCATGGACGAAAAAACCCACCCCAAGCACGAGATCCTGCGCGTGATGCGGCCCATGTACGCGCGCCAATGGCTGCTCGGACCGGCTCCCCGCCACGCCGTTCCCGAGGAGGAGATGCCGCCCAGCACGGCCTACCACCTGATTCACGACGAATTGATCATGGACGGCAGCTCGCGCTTCAACCTGGCCACCTTTTGCGGCACGTGGATGGAGCCGGAAGCGCAGAAGCTGATGGCCGAGACGCTCGACAAGAACATGATCGACAAGGACGAGTATCCGCAGACCGCCGAGCTGGAAATGCGCTGCGTCCACATGCTGGCCGAGCTGTGGCACTCGCCCGGCCCCGAAGCCACGCTGGGAACTTCCACCATCGGATCGAGCGAGGCCTGCATGCTGGGCGGCCTGGCTCTGAAGTGGCGCTGGCGCGAGAAAATGCGCCAGGCCGGCAAGTCCGCGGACCGGCCCAACATCGTGATGGGCACCAATACCCAGGTGTGCTGGCACAAGTTCGTGCGCTATTGGGATGTGGAGGAGCGCGCGGTTCCGCTGGAGGGCGACGGCCTGGTGACGGATCCGGAGCGCGCCGCGGCCGCGTGCGACGAGAACACCATCGGGGTGGTGGCCGTGCTCGGCAGCACCTTCACCGGCGACTACGAGGATGTCGCGGCTTTGAGCGCTTCACTCGACCGTCTACAGGAGAAGACCGGGCTGGATATTCCGATCCACGTGGACGGGGCCAGCGGCGCCTTCGTGGCTCCCTTCCTGCAACCCGGGATCGTCTGGGATTTCCGCCTGCCGCGCGTGAAATCCATCAACACGTCCGGCCACAAATACGGCCTTGTGTTTCCGGGCGTCGGTTGGGTCATCTGGAGGGAAGCGTCGGATCTGCATCCGGACCTGATCTTCAACGTCGACTATCTGGGCGGCACCATGCCCACGCTGGCCATCAACTTTTCGCGCCCGGCCAGCCAGGTGGTGGCGCAGTATTACAACCTGATCCGCCTCGGCAAGTCCGGCTACCGCGCGGTTCACCAGGCCTGCCAGGACGTGGCGGTTCACCTGGCCAAACAGATTGCCGCCATCGGCCCCTTCGAGTTAGTGAGCCAGGGCATGGATCTCCCGGTGTTCGCGTGGAGACTCAAACAGGAGACTCACTGGTCGCTTTACGACCTGGCCGATCGCCTGCGGGATCGCGGGTGGCAGGTGCCGGCGTATCGCATGCCCGCAAATCGGCAGGAGATGGTGGTGCAGCGGGTAGTGGTGCGCAACGGGTTCACCTGCGACCTGGCGGACATGCTGGTGCGCGATATCCGCCGCCACCTGGACTGGTTCGCCGCGCAGCCCGGATTCCGGTCCACGGCGCAGGCCGCGCAGTTCCACCACTAGCGCATATTTGCCACGGGGGCGAAGTGAGATAATACAGTCGTGTTCACGAAAGCATTCAGTTATGAGCGCGAGTTCGCGGAGGCCGTGAAGAAGGTGGAGCAGGAGTTGGGAGACAAGGTCATCCGGATCCGGTACAGCCTCGACTACGATTCGACCGGCGACCCGGCGGTTAAGTTCAGGATCGTGATGCCGGATTCGTCCCTAACCAAGGACAAACTGTTGGAGGCGACTCAACACGTTTCCTGGGTGATCGAACGGGAGCTCAAACCTGAGGAAACGTGGGGCGTTTACCCCTATTTCAACTTTCGCGCCGAGTCCGAGCAGGAGGCGATGCAGGAACCGGCTTGGGCGTGACCCATGGCTTTTGCCGATGAACTGCTCGACCTCGCGAGGCGAATTGCCAGTCTGGATGGTGTGAACCCTCAGCAGGCCAGCCTGCGAAGAGCGGTTTCGACAGCCTACTATGCTCTATTTCACCTGGCGATTGGCGAAGCCACGGCGAACTGGAGTCAATCCGAATTGCGTCCCTTGCTTGGCCGGGTTTTCGAGCACGGCAAGATGAAGCAGGCCTGCAGCAGGCTCTTGGGCGGCAAATCCGATATCCCGCCGTTCGAAAAGCGCGCCACGCCCGAAGACCATCTGCGCGCGGTGGCAAAAGCCTTCGTCCAGGCACAGGAACAGCGCGAGGATGCGGACGATGCGGACTACGATGTTGCGGCGCCATGGAGCCGGGGGCAAGTTGAAGCGCAAATTGAATCCGTAGCGGATGCCTTCCGGAGTTGGACGGCAATTCGCGGCAGACCGGATGCTCAGGAGTTTCTCGTTCTGCTGCTGGGGCCCAAGCAGAGAAGGGGGCAGGCTTGACACCTCCGCGTTGAGCCACCCGCCGCGACTTTTTCAAATCGCTGGCCGCCGCCGCANNCCGCCGCCGCATTGGCGCCCGCGCTGCCCGCCGCCCAACGCTATCCCAACATCGTCTACATCCTGGCCGACGACCTGGGCTACGGCGACCCTCGTTGCTACAACCCCGATTCCAAAATCCCCACCCCCAACATCGACCGCCTCGCCACCCAGGGGGTGCGCTTCACCGATGCGCATTCGCCCTCCGCGGTCTGCACGCCGACGCGTTACGGCATTCTCACCGGCCGCTACTGCTGGCGCAGCCGCTTGAAGAGCGGCGTGCTCTCGGGCTACGACCCCGCCCTCATCGAGCCCGGACGCCTCACCGTGCCGGCCATGCTCAAGCAGCGCGGCTATCAGACCGCCGGCATCGGCAAGTGGCACCTTGGTTTGCAGAACAACGAGAAGACCGACTACAGCCGGCCGCTCAGTCCGGGACCGCTCGACATCGGCTTCGATTCCTACTTCGGCATTCCCTCGTCGCTCGACATTCCGCCCTACGTCTACATCGAGAACGACCACGTGCAGGCGCAGCCCACCGGCCACATCGAGCAGGTGCGCATCCACCGCGGCGTATTCTGGCGCGAGGGCGCGATCGCGCCGGGCTTCCGCCACATCGACGTGCTGCCCGCCATCACCGCGAGGGCTGTGGAGTACATCGGCTCGCGCACGGCTGCCGCTCCATTCTTCCTCTATCTCGCGCTGACCGCGCCGCACACACCGTGGCTGCCGACTCCGCCGGGT
>OMOG01000261.1:25307-25590 GCA_900290305.1 Candidatus Sulfopaludibacter sp. SbA4 | reverse complement strand
CCACGGTACGTGAGCCGCGTCGTCAACCGTCACCAGCCGTGCGTCCGGCAACATCGCTGCCCATTCCCTTGCGCCGCCGTAAGGCGATTGCCGGTCTCTCCTGCCGTGAATGGCCAAGACCGGAGTCCTCACCTTTGCCACCTCTTCCGCCGCCAGGTTGAGACTCTGAATCGATGGAAGAATGTTCTCGCCCCAATGCTTCATTCCGCTGACGATCCTGTCTTTGGGAACGTCGCCCGCCCACCCGCTGACTTTGCCGGCATCGGCGGGATTGGCGACGAAC
>OMOG01000261.1:0-25297 GCA_900290305.1 Candidatus Sulfopaludibacter sp. SbA4 | reverse complement strand
ACCCGCATCAGCGCCCGCCACTTCCTGCCGAATTCCTGCGCGTCCTCCGATTCGCTCGCCTTCATCAGTTGTCCGAGCTTGGTGGATACCTCAGTCAGAGTCGCGTCCGCGTTCGTCAAATGCGCGGGGTATTGCTTGCGCGGATTTGGCGGCATGCTCCCGATCTGCACGATCCGGCCGGCGTGATCCTGGTACCGCATGGCGTACAAGATCGCCATCAAGCCCAGGGCGGAGTGTCCGATCACATTGACCTCACTGACTCCGAAATGCCGGCGGATCGCTTCCAGATCCTCCACATCGTGATGGATACCCCTCTCTAGCCTGGAGCCGTCACTGACCTCGTCCGAGCGGCCGCGATTGCGCATGTCGTAAAACACCAGCGTGCGCTCGCCGCCCAGGTCCTGGAAGTCAGTGAACAGAAAGCTCGCGTTAGGAATCAGGACCGTCTGCGCGCCGCTTCCCACAGTCTGAAAGAACAGGCGCACTCCGTCTTCCGTAGTCACATACCCTTCGCTCGATGGCATGGAATGATGCTCCCTGAAAATGCAAAAGCCGCGGCAAGCGCGGCTCGTGGGTCACCCAAGTCTCGATAGTACAGGCCCGGCGGCTACGTGTCAAATGCCGGGCCCCGCCCTACTCCTTACAAGGCGGTGAGTCCGGGTCAAACGCCCGCCGGATCGCCAGGCTGACCTGCCGCATGCGCATCGCTGAAAGCGGGCGCGGCAAACGCTCCCCCAGAAGGGACTTCTTGATCGTGGTTATGAAGTGGCCCTTTAACCAGGATGCTCCAGGTAGTCCCGTCTCACCGGGCTCGAATCGCATGGTGGTTGGACCGTCCATACCTTGGCTGCCGAACGGAACGATCAGAACAGAATCGACTCGTTCGCTTATGTTACGGGAGTCAAGCGAAACTACCAGGACCCAATGGCGCACTTGCGGACTTCCCAGCATCGCGGTCCAGATCTCGCCGCGCCGAGGACGTGCGTTATGGCTGGTCAAAGTCCATCTCCTGAGATACAGCGCTCAGGGCGTCTTCGAGATCGCTCTCTTCCGCGGCGGCCTTAGAGGCCAAGCCTTTGAAATACGCGGCAGTCTGACGCTCCAAAGTAGCCCGGTTGTCCAGCCTGCGGGCCATCTCCACTGCCTTGTCCACTGCTTCTCCCACGCTTTCGGCCCTGCCCGCCTTTACAAGGCTGTGCAAGTATGCATAACTGCTCGCGCCGATCGTGGTCGATAGCTTCTTGCGTTGCATCATGTCTTCTATTTTAGGAGACAGATAATCCCCCGTGCAAGGGGGCATCATCACCCCTCACTACCCCTTTTCGTTTCGCCGCCACCTAGCTCCCCCATTCTCATTCACACCGCAGCGCCGCCAGCGGATCGAGCTTCGCCGCCCGCCGCGCCGGCACGTAGCTTGCCGCCAGCGCCACCCCTACCAGCACCGCGGCCGTCGTCCCGTACGTCCACAGGTCCGCCCCCGCCGCGCCGTGGATCGCGCTCCGCACCACCCGCGCCGCCCCCCAGGCTGCCGGAATCCCCACCGCCAGTCCCACCCCGCACAGCATCGCCGCCTCGCCCAGCACCAACCGCAGGATGTCGCCCGCCCGCGCTCCCGTGGCCAACCGGATCCCGAACTCCCGCGTGCGCGCCGCCACCGCGTACGAAAATACGCCGTAGATTCCCACCACTGCCAGGCACAGCGCCAGCCCCGCGAACGCTCCCAGCAGCACCGCCGAGAATCGCTCGTACGAGTGGACCAGGTAAACGTTATCCTCCATCGTCCTGGCGCCCTGAATCGGAATCTCGGGATCCAGGCCCGCCACGATCTTCCGCACCGCCGGCAGCAGACCCATCGGATTCGCCGCCGCGCGCACGATGAGGTAGCTGAAGTAGGGACGCGCCGGCGCCACGTACATGTCGCCTACGATGGCCAACTGTTGTCTCTGGTCTTCGTAGTGAATCTCCGGCGCCACGCCCACGATCTCGTAGTCTCCCATCGCCTTGATATGGTGGCCCACCGCGCTCTGCCCCGGAAACAGTGCCCGCGCAGCCCGCTCGCTCAGGATCGCCACCGGCGGCCCTTGACGATCGCGCTCCGTGAAGGCTCTTCCCGCTCGCATGGGAATTCGGAACAGCTCGAGGAACCCTGGATCCACCGACCGCCAGCCGATGTACTCCTGCACAGGCCGGGAATCGATCCCCTCCACCGTGGTGACCGTGCTTCGCTCGATAGCCGGCAAGCCCTCGGCCCTCGCCACCTCCTCGACGCCCGGCAGAGCGCGCACCTGCGCCTCCAGCCGGTCAAAAAACTGACGGCCCGCGATCGCTTTGTATTTCTCGTAAGGCAGGTTCACCCGCACCGTCAGGACATTCCGTGTTTCCACTCCCAAAGGAATTCCGGTCAGTCGCGCGAAACTTCGGATCATGAGCACCGCGCTCACCAGCAGTACCATCACCAGCGCCATCTGCCCGGCCAGCAGAGCGCTGCGGAACCGGATCGTCCGCGGGCGTGGCCGGTCCTGCGGCGCCCCGCCCTTGAGCACATCGCTGAGGTTGCCGCGCGCGGCCTTCAGCGCCGGGGCCAGCCCGAACAGCAGTCCCGCCGCGAAGGAGAGCGCCAAACCGAACACCAGCACCGGCGCGGTCACGTGCATGGCCTGCGCGTCGAGTTGCCGCATGTAGCTGGGCCAGCCGCCGAGGTCGGCTTCCGGCCGAAGCAGCGCCAAGAGGCGCATGCCCCACACCGCCAGCAGCGTCCCCCCGATGCCGCCCGCCACCGAGAGCAGCACGTTCTCCACCAGCACCTGCCGCATCAGCGACCCTCTGCCCGCGCCGATCGCCACCCGCACCGCGATTTCTCTTTGCCGCCCCACCATCCGTGCCATCGTCAGGTTCGCGAGATTGGCGCACGCGATCAGCAGCACCAGCCCCACGGCCGCATATAGGATCGCCAGTCCCTTCGCCAGCCCGCGATCGGTCTTGCTCTCGGCCAGCGGGACCGCATTCGCGTCCCAGATTCCCCATCCGCTCGGCTGCGCCTCCTCGATGCGCCGCATGATGGCTTTCACCTGGGCCGCGGCCTGCGCCGCCGTCACCCCCGGCTTCAGGTGAGCGATGGCTTCATGCCAATGCTGCCTGCGGTAGGTCAGGTCGCCCGAGCTCGCCATTGAGAGTGGCAGCCACAGCTCGGCGTGCCCCGAATCCCCTCGCACTCCCGCAGGAGCAACCCCTAGGATCGTCAGAACGTTCCCGTCGATTCGCAGAGTCTTTCCGATCACCGCCGGGTCCGCACCGAACCGCCCGCGCCAGAGATCGTCGCCGATAATGGCCACCGGGTGCGCACCCGGATCGCCGTCTTCTTCCGGAAGAAACGCTCGCCCCATCGCAGGCGTGATGCCCAGCATCCGAAAATAGCTGGCGGATGCCATCTCGCCGCGCAGTTGCGTGGCCGGACCTGGCGCGGTGAGGGTGAAGGATCGCAGCGCATACGCCGCCATCGAGTCGAACACCGCGTTAGCGCGTTTCAAGTCCTCGAACTTCGGGTAGGAGAACCCGATGTCCCGCGCGCCGCGGCTATCCCCATTGAGCGTTAGATACACTTTGACCAGACGGTCCGCATCGGGATACGGCAGCGGACGCAGCACCACGTTGTACAGCACCGCGAAGATGGCCGTATTCACTCCCAGCCCCAGCGCCAGCGTCAAGACCGCCACCGCCGTAAATCCCGGGCTCCGCCCGAACGCCCGCAGGCCGTAACGTATGTCCCGTGCCATCGCATCCATCCACCGCCACGACCATGCCTCCCGCGCCCGCTCCCGCAGCAACAGGTCGTTGCCGAACCGCCGTCTGGCCGCGTTCCCTGCACCCATCATCTCCAGGTGGAACTGCATCTCCTCTTCCAGCTCGCGGTTCAACCGGCCGCGGCGGAAAAGGCGCAGCAATCGTCGCCAAAAATCATTCACAGCGGAGGGCCTCCATGAGATCGATCTTCGTGGCGCAGGCAATCTTGCCTTTGTCCTGCCTGCGACGATTTGGTGGGGCGGGCCCCCTGGCCCGCAGCCGACCCCCTGGTCGGCCTTTTGGTTGCGGCTCTGCTGCTTTGTGGGGCAGGCAATCTTGCCTGCCGCCGCCTTTCAGGCGGCGCAGCACCGTTTCCGTCAGCCATTGGGCCGGTACGCGGCCGAGCCGCCGCCGGAACCCGAACAGCAGCCTGCGCCAAATCTCATTCATGTTTGACGGCCTCCAGCGGATCGATCCGCGTCGCCCTGCGGGCGGGAACGTAGCAAGCCAACAAAATCGCCAGCGCCAATGCGCCGGATGCCGAAGCAAATGCCACCGCATCGCCCGGCCGCACGCCGAAAAGCAGGCTCTCGAGAACGCGTGTCGACGCCCATGCGCCGGCCAGCCCGATCACCAAGCCCCAAGTCGTGAGTGCCATCCCCTGCCCCAGAATCATCGCCAGTATATCGCCGCGCTCCGCCCCCAGCGCCATGCGGATCCCGATCTCCTGCGTCCGCGTGGCCACCGAGTAGTTGATCGTGCCGTACACGCCAATCGAGGAGACCGCCAGCGCGAGCCCCGCAAATACCGCTACCAGCAGCATGTAGAAGCGCGGCACCGTGACCGAGGACGCCAGCATGTTGTCCACCGTGTCGAGCTGGAGGATCATCATGCGCCGGTTCCACGACCGCATCTCTTTCCGCACCGCGCCCGCCATACTTGCCGGAGGCACGGAGGTTCGCACCAGCACCTGCACGCCATTCCCCCAGTCGGCCTGCCGATTGGGAAAGTAGACCGCCGGCATCGGGTCTAGACCGCCGGCATCGGGTCTCCGGCTATACCGAAGCCTTTGACGTTGCCGGCCACCCCGATGACCGTACTCCACTGCTCGCCGCCCCAGCGGATGTGGCGGCCAATCGGATCCTGCTCCGGGAAGTCGCGCCGTGCCAGCGCTTCGTTGATCACCACCACCTGGGGCGCGTCTCGGCCATCCGCGGCCGTGAAGAATCGGCCCTCGCGCAAACTCATGCCGGCCGCGCGGAAGAACTCGGGTGTCGCCACCATGTATCCCGTGTCGTACTGTTTTCCTTCCCGCTTCGGCTGGCCTTCGATTTCGAGGCAACCGCCGCAATACGACCCGGCTGAATCCTGCGGGAACGCCGTGGCGGCGCCCGCGGCCTGTACCCCCGGCAGCGCGCGCAGGCGCTCCAACAGTTCGTCGACGCGCTGGCGAATCGACCACGGCAGCTCGATCCCCAGCACGCCCTCCGGCCGGAACCCCAGCGGCACGCTCACCCGCAAAACGAAACTGCGCATCAACAGGCCGGCGCCGATCAGCAGCATCACCGCCAGGGCGATCTGGACCGCTGCCAGCACGCTCCGCCCGCGGTTCCTGCCGGGCTCGCCACTACCGCTGGCGCCCGGGCCCTGTTTCAGCCAGTTGACCAGGCCGGGCCGCGAGATCCGCAGCGCCGGCGCCAGTCCGAACAGGATTCCCGTCACCATCGCCGCGGCCATGGTGTACAGCAGGACCCGCCCATCCACGGCTACTTCCTGGATGCGCGGCAAGTGAATCGGATCGAGCGCCACAAACACGCGCACCAGCCCGCGCGCCGCCGCCACGCCGACCGCGGCGCCGGCCAGCGCCAGCAACACGCTTTCCGTAAGCAGATATCGCGCGACGCGCCACCGGCCCGCGCCGAGCGTCAGCCGGAGCGCGAACTCGCGCCGCCGCGCGGCCGCGCGGACCACCAGCAAGTTGGCTACGTTGACGCACGCGATCAGCAGTACGCAGGCGACCGCCCCCATGAACACCGACAGCGCGCTTCTCGCCTCGCCGACGATCTGCTCCATCAGGGGAACCACGTTGGCGCCGGCTCCGTTGTTCTCCTTCGGATACGCCTGCCTCAGACGCGTGGCGATGGTCTGCATCTCGCTTTGCGCCCGGGCTGCCGTGACGCCGTCCTGCAACCTTGCGACCACGCGGAAGGAGCAATCCCCTCTGTTGTGGGACTCGTCGGGGGGGAGTGAGAGCCAGAACTCCGAGCCGGCGGGGAAGGCGAAGCCGCGCGGCATAATCCCCAGCACGGTGAAGACTTCGCGGTCGAACTGCACCTTCTTGCCCACCAGGCTGCGGTCGCCGCCCAGCTTCTGCCAGAAGCTGTAGGAGAGCACGGTCACCGGCGCCGCGCTCTTGCGCTCCTCCTCGGGCACAAAAGTCCGGCCCAGCATCGGCTGGACTCCGAGCGCCGGGAAAAAATCGCGGCTCACGCTCGCTCCCGGGATCATCACCGGCTCGTCACCCACATTCATCCGCACGCCGGCCCCAACGAACGCCGCCATCCGCTCAAACGACCGGCTCTGTTCCTTCCAATCGCGGAAGTTCTGGTAAGAGACCATCGTTCGGTCTTCGCCGCGCTGCTCCCGCGTCTCCCAGACCATCGTCAACCGGTCCGGCTGGGGAAACGGCAGCGGCCGCAGCAGAACGCCATTCACCACGCTAAACACCGCCGTGCCGGCGCCGATGCCCAAGGCCATCGTAAGCACCGCGACCGACGTGAATCCAGGGTTCTTGCGCAGCGCCCTTAGCGCGTACTTCAGATCGTCGGCCCAGGCCTCGAGCCCTGTCCAGCCCCACGCCTCCCGGCTGTCCTCCTGCAACAACGCCGCGTTGCCGAACTTCCTTTGAGCCGCCACGGGACCGGCCTCCCGCGCCTTCATCTCCATATGGAACCGCATCTCCTCTTCGAGATCGCGGTCGAACTGCCGCCGCCGGAACAGGAACAGCAGCCTGCGCCACACCTCACTGAACCATTGCATATAGGTCACGCTTTCACGCGGGCTGAATCACACGCGTAATCGCCTGCATTACTTTCTCGAACTCCGAGATTTCCACGCTCAACTGCTTCTTGCCCGAAGCCGTCAGCCGGTAATACCGCGCCCGCCGGTTGTTTTCCGACTGGCCCCATTCCGCGGTGACCCAGCCTTTGATCAGCATCCGCTGCAAAGCCGGGTAGAGCGATCCTTCCTCCACCTGCAGGATCTCCGACATCTGCTGGATATGCTGCGCGATTCCATAGCCGTGCATCGGCCCCAGCCGCGCCAGGCTTTTCAGAATCAGCATGTACAACGTTCCCGGCGGAATCTCCGTCCGGGTGGTAGCTTCGTCTCTTCCCATAGGATAACTACTGGAATTATGCGCCGGCCCGGTAATTCTGTCAAGAGGTTCCGATTATCGGAATTTGGCCGGGCCATGGTGGGGCGGACGCCCCCGTCCGCGCGCGACCCCCCGGTCGCGCTCTTACGCTGATTGTCACTACATTGCCGGCGCGCCTGAACCACCGGGTTCATCTCAGGAACCACAAGGTTCAAGCAGGGCCTGAACCAGTGTGCCGCGAATGGTGTCCGGCAAATCTCATCAGGAGCTTACAGGACGAGTGTATGCTTGGTCACTGAACTGCAAGCTCTTGACGGGAACCCATGATGACCTCCGCTGAGTACGTCGATTTCACGAACCTCGCACACGGCGTACGAATCGACGTCGAAACCAAGAACCGCCATTACCTGATCGAATGCCTCGGGGGAGGCGCCATCCTGATCTCCGGCCACCCCGAGTTTTGCCCCGCGCCGGTGACCGGGCACTTGCAGGGCTCATCCGATAGGACAGGCGTCCTGGAGCCGGGATTGATCGGGCGCGGAAAGTACCTTCGCTTCCTCCTGGATGACCAACGCCCGATCAGAACCTCGCGCGTGGTGAGTCTTCACTTCGGCCGGAGCGATGCGGCTGCATCTTCGATCTCGTCAACCGTCCACTAGCGACCGCCAAAGAGGAGGACGGCCGCACCTGCCCTCGCCTTCTCGTGCGATGGCACAGCACCAAGGCACCAGTGACTGTGGCCGTGCCGGTAGGGCCGTGCCGGTAGGGAACGTAGATGGAATCGCCGGGCGCGGCATCGAGCGCGGAGCGCACGTCCGCGGCGTATCTTCCCGCGCGACGCGCGGCGCGCATCGATCCGGTGGTGGCGCTGCGCCACGAATAATTGGCGCGTGAATAAGGCAACAAATCTCTTGACAACCCGCCCTTGAACCTACTAACCTGGACATCCGGCTGGAGAAATTCGATCCAATTGGTTCTTGCGAAGGATGGCTGTCTCGGTCATCCATCGCTAGTCGTCTATTCATGGAGGCTCTCTTTGAAGAAATTGTTCCTCTCGTTAACTCTTGGCGTTGGGTTGCTGGGATTTGCCTCGAACAGCGCCGCCGAGCCGGTTGAGTACGTGAAAGTCTGTGATCTGTTCGCCCCTGGTTATTATTACGTTCCCGGCTCCGACTGGTGTTTTAATCCGGTTCAAGGGGAGGCCCGTCAGATTGTCGAAGTCATAACAATTGCCGGCGTTCCAGCCGTAACCACAGCCCCAACCGCAATTTGGAGAACACGTTTTCCGTATCCGCAGGGGAAATGGGTGATGGATCCGCAGGACGCATGCCAACAGGGAAGGCTGGTCGCGATCGGAGCCTTCCATGCGGGCGACTTTACCGTGGATACATTTCAGAAGTTGCGATCCCCACCCTTCACCCTGCAGCTCAATTCCAGCGAGATGGTTACGCAAGTCATCATGAGCGGCGGCTTCTACGACCCCAGGCAGCCACCGGTTCGTAGCGGTGTGAGTTTCTCGCCTTCGGGCTGGTGCCTCCGGTCCATCGATCCCGCCGTCCTCGAAACCCAGCCGTCCGGCTCTCCGCTAAATCCACCCTACGGAGACGGCGGGCTTCCGATCGGCTGCATCGGTATGGGAAAGACTCTGAATATGCCCGCGGCATATGCGATCCCGGCAACCGCCGCCTATCCCAACATCGATACTTATTTTATCAATGGCAATAACAAAACCCCGATTGCCGGGCCATATGTCTACGGGAAGCAGCTCGTCGTGACCACAGACCTCGGAAAAGGAGACAATCTCGCCACCCTTTCCTACTGTGATCCCATCCTGGGCAGTGACGATAACCCCCTCCCCACTAGCTGCGTCGCGCCAACAGGCGGGTTTTACGATTCGACGACCCACACGTTTACCCCGTTCCTGCCAGGCCAACATTCTCTCGCCGGCACTCTCAATGTCTGGGCGTGCGTGGAGCCGGGCTCGGACCCCGACAGTCGTAACGACAGTAGGCGTCAAGGAGGACGGCCTTGAAGACATTGTTGAGCTCAGTGATTCTCGTGGTTGGCGTGCTCGGTATCGCCTCAAACGGGCATGCGCAGCCTACTTACTTGAAAGTATGCTCGCCGTACGGCGCCGGCTTTTATTACATTCCCGGGACGGACATCTGCATACACGCGCTCACTGGCGACACCCGCGAGGCATCGACGGCCGGAGTCTGGAGGTCGCAGTTGCCCTACCCGGAGGGCGAATGGGTCTCCGATCCGGTAGCCGAGTGCGGAAAAGGAGACCTCGTCAAAATCGGAACCTTCAAGAGCACCGATTTTACGCTCGACACGGCTGGCAGGAAAGAAACTCCTCCTTTCAGTTTGCCCCTGTACACCAGTCAGTTCATCTCGGAGGTTATGATGCAGGGTGGATTCTATGATCCGAGAACACCCGGCCGGGCTGGAGTCAACGGCGCCGGCTTCCCTCCCACCGATGGGCTGTGCCTCAGGGAACGCGACCCCGATGTATATTTTCCCGAACTGCTAACATCGACAACACCTCCTTTCGATTCGTTCATAGCTCTTTTTAGTCCGAATTTCGTCGCCAATCTTGCTGTTGGCTGCGTTTCGAATTCGAGAATTGTCAATATGCCGTCGGTGTATTCGATCGCCGCCACACTGGCCTATCCTCAGATTACCGATGCTTACGACACCGCCGACGCGAAAGCTATAGGGCCGGTCATTGTTGGAGATCAGCTCGTCGTCACCACCGATTATGGGCCAACCGGTCCCCTGGCTTTAACCTACTGTGATGCTAGCGCGGGGGGGACCTGCGGCGGTGGCGATTTGATTAGCTCCGTCACCGATCCTATTACCCAAGTGATCACCAATACGTATGCTCCTGTCGGCACGGGTGTGAAACCACTGGCGGGTACGGTTTCTGTATGGGCCTGTGTCCTAACCGCGAACTAGCGCAGCAGACGATATCTGTGTGGAGGCCATTTTGAAAAAATCGTTACTCTCACTCGCTTTTGGACTTGGGTTGTTCGGCTTTGCCTCGAATAGCTATGCCGATGTTCAGTACGTGAGTCTGTGCGACCAGGTGATTCCGGATCAGGTAGGCTTTTATTTCCTTCCCGGCTTTGAATTTCCTCCAGTTCCCCCTCCAGATCCCCTCCCAGCCGCCGCTTTCATCTGTGTGAATCCGGCTACGGACGAAGTCCGCCAGTCGATCGCGATCACTTCAACCAGTGCCGTGATCTGGAGGTCGTTTATGCCCTATCCGGAGGGGAAATGGGTTAGCGATCCGCAGCAGGCATGCGGCCAGGGAAGGTTGGTCGAGGTCGGAACATTCAAGAGCACCAATTTTTCCCTCAACGCATATCTGAAGCTGCAGACTCCTGCGGTCACGCTCCAGCTCAACTCCGCCGAGTTTATTACGAAAGTGATCATGAGCGGCGGCTTCGACGATCCGAGGGTCCCCGGCCGCGCAGGGACAAATGGCTCTGGTCTCTTCGATGGCGGTCCGGGGCTGTGCCTCCGGTCCATCGATCCCGCCGTCCTCGAGACCCAGCCGTCCGGCCCTCCGCTAAATCCACCCTACGGAGACGGCGGGCTTCCGATCGGCTGCATCGCAGATGGAAGAATTGTCAATATGCCCCTTGCGTATGCGATCTCCTCGACAGCCGCCTATCCCAGCATTGACAGCTATCTGATAGGCAATACCGCTGCCGGGCCCTATCTTTACGGAAAGCGGCTCGTCGTGTCTACCGATGTAGGGCCTGGGGGACCCGCCGAATTGACGTACTGCGATCCCACCTTGGGCACTTGTGGCGGCGGCGTTTATGATCCTTCGACCCAGACCTTTTCCCCGCTCGGCAAAGGCCAAAAGCCTTTAGCCGGCACGCTCTCGGTCTGGGCGTGCGTCGCAGGAGGCGCCGCTTCTGACGTGGGTAATGGGCGAGGTAATGTCCGGGGTACGGGTCAGTAGCCATCGCCTGAGCGTCCTGGGGAAATTAGCTATCGTTGAGGCGTCGCGGCGCCGTTCGCGAAGCGTTCGTCGCATGGTCGGTTTTCGACGTAAAGCAAGCGAATTCGCCAGCCTGATGGTCTCCCACCCACATGCACCAACTGATCAAGATTCGGCTGGAAGAAAAGAACTTAGTCTCATTCCGACATTGGCCACCCTCGGCTTGCGGGACCAGGCCCCTCGCCGACCGTGCAACTTTCATCTTTTCAGATAGATCGCGGCCACACGCCGAAAACCGCACCTTGGCCGCAAAATCACGGTCACAGCCTTAGGGAATATATTTTCACCCACTCTCTGCCTTTAAATTCAACAACTTAGTTAAAAATAGCCGCGCTTCGAACCGGGTTTCCCGATTTTTGTCTGCTCTACTTAAATTGGGAGGAGATTTATGCACCAACGCAACCCGAGCCCACAGTGGTCGCCCACCGGTGCCCACACCGAAAACAGCCGGGCCGCGATGCAAGTTGCATCGCCGAATTTCCGCAAGTCCTTTCCTTTCAGTCCCGACGTGCTTTTTGGCGATGCAGATCTGCATCGCCTCCCCCTTTTGAGGGTGGGAAAGGCGCTTCCGCCTGTCAACCCTGAAATCCGGAAGGATCCTTCCGGAAGAATTCGCGTAACTCCCATGGATTCAACGTTCACCTCCCGAGAAACCGACGGATTTTGCCGGAAATTTACGCCCGCGCTCCCCAAAAACTCTTGACATGTACCAGTAAACTAGTACACTATCTATCTAGATGATCACAACGGTCCAATCCGGCAAAAAGCCCTTCGCATTTCGGCTGGATCTCCATAGCGGCGTTCCAGTCTATCGCCAAATCATCGACCAGGTGATGGGCGGCATCGCGGCCGGGGCGCTCGCTGGTGGCGATCAACTCCCCACCGTCCGCCAAGTCGCGGTGGACCTTTCCATCAACCCCAATACCGTTGTCCGGGCCTACCGGGAGCTCGAAATCCGCGGCGTCCTGGAGACCCAGCAAGGAACCGGCACGTTTATCAGTTACAAAGAGGTGAAGCACGACGAGGTCGAACGCCGCCGACAACTCGACCAGTTAGTCAGTGAGTTCGTCTCCCGCGCGGGATCCGCCGGCTTCACCCTCGAGGATCTGCTGGAGCAATTACAGGATCGTCAAAACGATACTCAAAAGAATAGGAGATGACGCCATGAAACCCGATCAGATGCAGATGCGGTTCAGCAGTGTGGGAATTACGCTCTTAGTGGTTTCGCTCGCGGCCGGCCTCGCCCTGATGGCCGCCATCGGCAACACTGGGCCCTGGCCCCTGGTAGCCGGCGCGCTCGTTGGACTCTACTTCCTCTACGCGATTCGCGTCGCCGATCAGTGGGAAAAAGTGGCCGTCCTCAGGTTCGGGAAGTTCACCGGCCTGCGCGGCCCCGGACTCTTCCACGTCGTCCCCATCGTCGACCGCCTCAGCCGCTACGTCGATCAGCGCGTGCGCGTCTCCAACGTCTCGGCCGAATCCACCCTCACCCGCGACACCGTCCCTGTGAACGTCGACGCCATCGTCTTCTGGCTCGTGTGGAATCCCGAGAAGACCATCCTCGAGGTCCAGGACTTCACCCAGGCCATCACCCTCAGCGCCCAAACCGCGCTCCGCGAATCCATCGGCCGCCACGAGCTGCACCAGATGGTTGCCGAGCGCGAGCTCCTCGGCCACGAGTTGCAGCGCATCCTCGACGAGAAGACCAACCCCTGGGGCATCACCGTGCAATCGGTCGAAATCCGCGACGTGCAGATCCCGCCCGCCCTCCAGGACGCCATGTCGCGCCAGGCCCAGGCCGAGCGCGAACGCCAGGCCCGCATCATCCTCGGCCAGGCCGAAACCGAGATCGCCGACAAGTTCGAGAAGGCCTCGTTGGTCTACGCCAAAAACCCCACGGCGCTCCATCTCCGCGCCATGAACATGCTCTATGAAGCCATCAAGGAGCGCGGCTCGATGGTCATCGTGCCATCCTCCGCGGTCGAAACCATGGGACTGGGCGGCACGCTGGCCACTGCATCGCTTGCCGGCGCCAAGACGGAGTAACATGCTCGACAACCTCAAGCAAGACCTGCTCTACGCATTCCGCAGCCTGCGCCGCGATCCCCTGCTGGCGCAGGCTGCCACCCTCACCCTCGCCATCTGCATCGGCGCCAACACCACCGTCTTCAGCCTGGTGAATTCCATCCTGATCCGGCCGCTCCCCTACCCCGCTTCGGATCGCATTTATTGGGTCACCGAGCGCCTGGGCCGCGAGGGGCAGGAAGTCGGTCTCGGCTCCGACTACTACAGCCTCCGCGAACAAAACAAGATGTTCGAGGACGTCGCGGCCTTCTTCGACCGGATCACGCTCAACTGGAGCGGCCCGGAAAAACCCGAGCAGGTGCAGGCGGCCCAGACTACCCCATCCTTTTTCGGAGTCATGGGGACGCAGCCCATGTTGGGCCGCTACCTGGCGGCCGGTGAAGAAGGACGCAACGCACCCGCGGTGGCCATCTTGAGCTACCCCTTCTGGCGCAGCCACCTCGGCGGCGATCCGCAGGCGGTCGGCAAGACCATCCTGCTCGATGGCTCGCCGCACACCGTGCTCGGCGTCATGCCGCAAGGCTTCGACTACCCGCAAGGCACGCAACTCTGGCGTCCGCTGCGAATGGACGAATCTTCCCAGAGGCCGCGAGCCGTGACGCGGCCCGTGATGCTGGTCAGCATGGTCGCGAGAGTGAAGCCCGGGGTCAAGCCTGCGCAACTGGACGCGGAAATGGTCCGCCTCACCGGCACCATCCGTGCCGAGTACCCCAAGGAGTTCGAGTCCGCCGGATTCCTCAACGGCATGAGGATCGTCGCCACACCGCTGCAGCGCCGCCTCGCCGGCAATCTGCGGCCCGCGCTCCTGGTATTGACGGGCGCGGTCGCCCTGGTGCTGCTGATTGCCTGTGCCAACCTGGCCAACCTGCTGCTGGCGCGCGCCGCATCGCGGCAGCGCGAAATCGCCGTGCGCATGGCGCTCGGCGCGGCCCGTGGGCGCGTGGTCCAGCAGGTGCTCACCGAGAGCCTCATGCTGGCCTTGCCTGGCGGCCTGTCCGGCATCGCCATCGCCTTCTTCTCCGTCGCGGCTTTGAACACCTGGAAGCCGCTGGTGCTCGATCGCTACCCCGCCATCACCATCGACCTTCGCACCCTCGCCTTCACTTTCGTCCTGACGCTCGTCACTGGGCTGGTCTTCGGTATGGCCCCGGCGCTCGGCTCGGCCCGCGTCCGCATCCAGGAATCACTCAAGGCCGCAGGTCTCGCGCAGAGCGGCAGCCGCGGCTCCACGCGCATGCGCCAGTTGTTGGTGGTCGTGGAACTCGGCGTTTCGCTGGTGCTGTTGATCGGCGCCGGCCTGCTGGCCCGCAGCTTCGTCAAGCTGGCGCGCACCGATCTCGGCTTCGACCCGGACACCCTGCTCACCATGCGGGTCAACCTCACCGGCTCCCGCTACACCACCGGCGCCAGCCAGACCGCTTACCACGAAGCCGTCGTCGAGCGCGTCAAACAGCTTCCCATGGTCCGCCTCGCCGCGGTCTCGACCGACATGCCCCTGGGCGCCGACCGCCCGTATAGCGGCGTGGCCTTACAAATCGCCGGCCGGCCTCCGGTTCCCATCGCGCAACGGCATGCGTCCGACCTGACGCTGGTGAGCCGCGACTTCTTCCGCACCATCGGCATCCCCCTCCGCGACGGCCGCCTCTTCGATGCGCGGGACTCCATCCAGTCCCCCGACGTGATCATCGTCAATGAGGCTTTTGTGCGCAAGGTCTTCCCCGGCGAGAATCCCCTGGGTCACAGCATTCTCACGGGCCAGAATGACAGCACGCCGTGGACCATCATTGGAGTCGTGGGAAACATCCGCGGAAGGGAATTGGGCGCCGAGACCCCGCCCCTGGCCTATCGCTGCATCTGCCAATCCACCAGCCGGTACCTGTCGCGTATGGGCCTGTTCTTCCGCACCACCGGAGATCCGCACGCCGCCATCCGGGCCATCGAAGAGCAGATCTACTCGGTGGACCGCAGCCAGCCCGTCTCCGACGTGAAGACCATGGAGGAGCGCCTGTCCGGATCGCTCGCGCCGCAGCGTTTCAACCTGGTGCTCATCGGAACGTTCGCCGCCATCGCCCTGATCCTGGCCGCGCTCGGTGTCTACGGCGTGATGTCCTACCTGGTGAACCGGCGGACCCGCGAGGTCGGCATCCGCATTGCCTTGGGAGCGAGGCCGGAACAGGTGATGCGGCAAGTCGTCGGCGAGAGTCTCGCGGTGTCTCTGGTGGCCGTGGTGGCCGGCCTGGCCGGAGCGTGGGGGCTCACCCGTTATCTGCACTCCATGCTCTACGGTGTCACGGCCCTCGATGGTGCGACATTTGTCGCAATGCCGCTACTGCTCGCGGCCATTGCCGTGTGCGCCTCCATCGGCCCTGCGCGCCGCGCCGCGCGCATCGACCCCATGACCGCACTGCGGGAGGAGTAGGTTACCATAGATCCATGCGCCTCATCACTTTCACTCTCGCACTGGCCCTGGCACAGGCATTCTTGCCTGTGTCTTCCGCGAAAGACGACAAGGCCAAGAACGCCGAACGGCTGGACGATGCCGCATCCCTCCTTACGGAGATCATGTCGGCGCCCGACAAATCGATTCCGCAAGACCTCTTCAACAAGTCCTACTGCATCGTGCTCGTGCCCGGCCTGAAAAAGGGCGCCATCTTGGTTGGCGGAAAGTACGGCCGCGGGTTTGCCGTGTGCCGCGCCGCCGGCGGAGAAGGATGGGGGTCGCCCGCCGCCATGCGTATCGAAGGCGGCAGCTTCGGATTACAGCTCGGTGTCTCCTCGACTGATGTGGTCCTGCTGATCATGAATGACCGCGGCATGAAGAAACTCGTCCAAAGCAAATTCACGATCGGCGCGGAAGCCACCGCGGCCGCCGGCCCCGTGGGCCGCGACGCCACCGCCCAGACCGACGCCCTCATGACCGCGGAGATCCTCTCGTGGTCGCGCTCCAAGGGCCTGTTCGCGGGCATCTCGCTCGATGGCGCCACCCTGCGCAACGATATCGACGAGAACAAAATCATGTACGGGCAGCGATGGGAAATGAAGGATATCCTGAACAGCGGCGCCAAGCAGCCGGCCGCCTCTTCCAAGCTCATCGCCGAGCTGAACAAGTACTCCAGCCGCCGAACGAGTTAAACCATGAGAATCTGGAGAGCCCTCTTACCCCTCGCTCTGGCCACGTTTGCAGTATGTTCGCTCGCCGCGGCGCCGCAATCGACGCCCCGCTCGCAGGTGCAGCGCATGGTGGATCAGCTCAACGTCACCGCGGAACAGAAGGCCAAACTCGATCCCATATTGGACGACGACAACAAGCAGGTGAGAGCGCTGCGCGGCGACACCTCGCCGGCCGCCGCCGAAAAGAAGGCCGCCATCCGCAAGGCCACCGACGAGAAGATCAAGCCCATCCTCACCGCCGAGCAGTGGTCGAAACTCCAGCAACTCCGCCAAGACCGCGCCAAGCAGGACACGAAAAAGAAGTAGCCTCGCGCTGAGAGGGTGGGCAGGCGCAGCGTAGTGGGGCAGGCGCTTTCGCAAGGCCTGTGTTGTTGGGGGGAAGGCTTTTGCTTTACTCCGTGGCGCACGCTCTCAGCGTGCCGCGTCGACACTCGTGTCGACGCTTTTTCTTCGTGGGACCGGCCTCCTGGCCTGTCAGGCCGGACTTTTAGTTAGCCCGGCGCTTTCGCCTGCCAACCGATTCTACGGAGCCCTACGGCTGCGCCACCGGTGCGGGTGCCTGTTTCGCGGGCGCCGCTGCCGGCCCTGCCTTGGCAGGCTGTTTCGCGGGCGCAGCCGCTGCTTCCATGGCGCGGTGAATCACGAACAGCACGTACAGCGCGAACACCAGCGCCGTCAGCAGGACAGTCAATAGCAGAAAGAGACCGTCCACCGTGCCGGCCTGGCCGGTGGCGAACAACCACGCCGCCGCGCCCAAGCCGGCGATAATCATGAAAATACTGAATAGGAACAGGAATCCGCGATCCGACATAATCCTTGCTGTATCAGCTCCCTTTCGAGCGGACCCACATCCGCCCCGCCAAATATTGTATAGCAAAGGAGCCATATGCCGCTGGCAAGGGGAGCTTTCAGCAATAGGTCCGAATCGACCCTTTACCGGCTGCTCCTAACGGACCGCATAGGCCACCGCTGAAGGCGCCTCGCGGACGTGCCTTCCCAAAAATATTGGGATTTTCAGCAACTGAGCCGCATAATAAACTCCCAGGATGAGCATGCGCAATCGACACAAGCGCAGCCGACACGACCAAGCTGGAGCACCGCCTGCCCCGCGCACCGGGATGTCCCGCACTCCGATACATCTGCGGCGCTCGCTGGCCCTGTTTGTGATACTTCTGGCCACCATGCTGCTGCTCTGGCGGCTGGTGCTCCTAAAGCCAATGCTCGCTCTCTCGAGGGACATAGTGGAGGTCTCTTTCAGCCTGCTTCCCAGTGCCGGCTCTGCCGAGCTCATCACGATGGATAGTAATGGCGACTGGATCGTGCGTGCGTCGCTTCTGTTCCCGGCAAGAGAAGCGACACGGCAAGCCAGCATGGGTGAAGTGGGTGTGCGTACCTCGCGCAAGATGCTCCAATGCTTCAGCTTGTGCTTTCCCATCTTTTGGGCGCTGGCCCTGGCTGCGTGGCCCGGTAGACGGGTTTGGCCCGTGCTGGGAATGGGAACCCTGCTCCTGACCATTACCTCCCAACTGTCCCTCGTGCTGTTTTTGGCTTATTGGATCAACAATTTCTATGTCGTCGCCTCTACGCCGTGGGGTACCTTTTGGATGAAGTTGGCCGGGAATTGCACCATGGACGTGATTCCGTACGCCGCCCCGTTGCTGTTGATCATCTGGCTGGACCGTGGGCTGCGATCGCTGGTGTTCGGCGAATCCAAACCGCAAATACCGCCAGGCCCAGGATCATGATGAGGATTTCCCAGACGTACAGGTGCATCCACTCGAACCAATCCTGATTCCACTGGCCCAGGTAGAACAGGCTGATAATACGCAAGGTGTTAGCGGCCTGGACGATCAGTGCCCCGAGTACCATCCCTTTGATTTTCGCGACGCGGCCGGCCGGCCAGGCGAGCATGGCGGACCAGAGCAGCACGACAACTTCGACGCCGTTGCACCCATCCATGACCTTCATGGTAAAGCCGGCTCTGGGGCCTGCCATGACGTTCCCCGCCACCCCAACCCGGCCGCCCGCCAATTGAATGATCGCTCCGCACATGGCGGTAATGGCATACGTCAGATCTCGGATGAGCAGTTCAATTGGCGGCACGAACATGAGGGCAAATCCGGCGCTTGCGAACAGGAAAAACAGGAGAACGAACCGGCTTCCCGCCTTCGCCGGCGCCGCGGCAGTTTGGGGCGCGCTCAGCAACGCATTGCCCGCCAGCGTGAAATCGCGCCGTACCCGGCCAGCAAGACTGCGAGCACGACCAGGCCCCAGGTGGGCAGCGCAGGAACGGGCGTTACTCCGGGAGGACAGACCGCGCTTATATTCACCGCCGCAGTCGATGTCGAGCTGTTGGTGGCGTTCGTGTCGGTCGTCCCGGCCGTCACCGCCGCCGTGTTGACAACCGCGCCGGAGTTGACGCTCAGCACGAGGGCAATTGTTGCCGAGCCGCCCGAACCGATCAGGCCGAGCGAACAGGAGACTGTCGCCGTTCCGCCACAGGAGCCCTGCGACGGCGCCGCGGAAACCAACGTCGTGTTCGGCGGAACGGGATCGGTGACCGTCACGCCGGCGGCCGGGTTCGGCCCCGCGTTGTTGACCGTTATGGTGTAGGTGAGACTTGAGCCCAAGGCGACGGAGGCCGGGCCGGTTTTGCTCACCGACAAGCTGGCGGGATTGAGGGATTGGATGTCGGAGAACGTCAGGTTTGGCCGGTTTCCGAAGGTCCAAGTGCCGGACAGATTGCCGGAAGTGTTCGTGACAGGCAGGCTCGGACTGGTAGCGCCGGTGAGATCCACGATCAGAGTATTGCTGCTCCCACTTCCGTTCACCGTGACAGGCACCCCCGTGAGGTCCGCCCAGACGTTGGCCGCGAGGGTTATGGTGTCGGCGCCTCCGCCGGCATTGATGGTTACCGAGCCCTTATTCGCGAACGTTAAGTTCTCGAACGAGGTGCCACTCGTGCTGACCAATTCCGCCTGGCCGCCGTTGTCCTGAAGAGAGGCGCCCACCGTGCCACTCGGAAGATTGATGGTATAGCTCAAGGCGGGAGCCGTGTCGATAACCGGCTCGAGATTCCGGTAGCGGATCTCCGTCGCGCCAACCTCGACCACGCCGTCGCTGCGATTGGTTGGGCTATAGCGCGAATCCTTGGTGTTGCCCCCCACGATCCGAAGGGTATCGAATCCAGCCGTACCACCGTCGAAATCGATGCCGCCAGGAAGCGAGAGCCCCCCCGAGAAATCCACCGTGAGCGTGTCGTTATGGTCGCCGTCCACGCCGCGGACGATCACACGCTTGATTCGATCGGCGCGGCCGCCCGCCACGATCTCGTGAGTGAAATCGTCGATGATGAGAATTCGCTCGGCTTGGCGGACGAGCGTCACGCGCGTCTCCTTGGTTGCCGGGGATGCGACATACCTAAGCACACCCGGCGTCGCGGAACCTTCCAGGTTCGCGCCGTGCCAGTCGGCCGCCGCGAATGCCACGGCGGTCGAGGCAGCCAGCAACGCGAACCACATAAGCCCGGCTGAAGGTGTGCTGTGTCTGGAAAGCTCGCGAATCCGCGCGCTACTCCACGTCGACATGGCCTGTCGTTTTCGTAATCGGCTGAGGAAAGCAGACGGCTGAGAAGTTCTCATGGGTCCTCCCGTTGGTACTGGCCAGCCAGTATACCACCCCGCCGGCAAAAAGGCCGCGTTAGTCGTTCGTCTTTATGTTCGTCTTTAGCCTACACCCGGCTGTTGTTACTTCCACGGCGGGATTCCTCGCGCTCCGCCCTCAACCGCAGCGGGAGATCGCCCGTTGAACCGGGCAGGCTCATCGTCGTCTGCCATCAGAGCGTCCGCGGTTTCCTGGCGAGAGCCCATCCCAACCCCGCTAAAAGCAGGGCGAATCCAGCGAGGGCCGGCAAGGACATCACCGGCACCGGAGTCACCGGATTGCCTGTGGCAGGAGGTGCGGCGGCCTTGTACGTGGCCAGGACCGCTTCCCAGGAGCTGGTCAGGCTGAAAGTGCCGCTGGCCGCGTATGCTCCCATGGCCGAAACCTGGCAGTAGATACCGAACAGCGAGGGAGCAGTGGAACCTACGCCCCCAAGGCTGGAGTAGGTAGACGTGCCGGTGGAGGCGCAGGGTTGGCCGTCCCATTCGAGCCCGGGCTGAAACCGGCTCCGGATGCGCTTCTCCCTCCGTTAAGGATCGCGCCGAACAAGAGCTCGTTCGCCTGGGCCGTCGCGGCCGTCGTGCCGCTCGATGGCGAAGCGCTTGTCCCTAAGTTGGACGCGGTCTCGTCGAGGGGAGTACCCGCCAGGCCGGTCACCGAAAAGACCTCGATGTCTTGTGTCCAGGGCGCGCTTCCGCCGGACCAGGTAACGGTGACGGTGGCGCCCGAGCTGAGTTGTGAGGCGAGGCCGTGAGTGGAGCAGATGGTGGTGAGGCCAAACGCCGCGTTACTGTTGAACTCGCTTGCGTCCGTGTTGTACGTATGGCCGCCGCTGTCGGAACAAGCGGCGGCCGTCGGCGTGGCACTGCCGCCGCCATTCGGTACCGAATTGGCGATGACGATGACGCTGGCGCCGGCGGGCACGGCCTGGGTCGTGTTCACGTTCAGGCTGGTTGAGAATGAATCAGTGCTCTGGGTCGAGCCGATGTTCACCGGCGTGCCGATCTGGGCCCGTGCGATCAAGGCAAGACTGAGAAGACCTACAACAAAGGCTCCGCAACCGTTCCAAGTTCTCCTGGTGATCTTCATGACGCTTCCCCAACGTACGAAGCTGGATTATAGAGTTGAGGACTAATGGAGTCAAGGGCTAGCTCCACCATCAGGGCCCGATGCCACGCGCCTGAAACGCCGGAAACGCCACCAGTCGGCGCCGGCTCGGTCCCCGCCTCACCGGCGGGCTGATCGCTGCACGCCGCCGAGAGCTTTTCACGGCGGCGATGGCGTTGCCCCACCNNATCATCGGATGTGGAGGTCTCATGGCGGACGAATTCAATCGCCGGAATTTTCTGAAGACGGCGGCGCTGGCGGCCGGGCCGGCCCTCGTTACCGGGCGCGCAGCCAACGACAAAGTCAATATCGGCTGGATCGGCGTGGGCACCCGCGGGTATGCCTCGCTCGACTGGATGCACACCGCGGCGCCCAACGACGTGCAGATCACCGCGATCTGCGATACCTACCAGGGCTACATCGCGCGCGCCAAGGACCGCATGGCCACGATCTGGGGAACCACTCCCAAGACCTACGTGGACTACCGCGAGCTGCTGGCGGACAAGTCGATCGATGCGGTCTTCATCATGACCCCGGAGCACCTGCATCACGACATGGCGATCGCCGCGCTGCGGGCGGGCAAGAACGTGTACGTGGAGAAGCCCCTGGCCCACACCATCGAAGAGGGATTCGACATCGTCCGCGAATGGGAGAAGTCCAAGAAGATCGTGCAGGTGGGCACGCAGAACCGCAGCTCATCGCTGTACAAGAAGGCCAAAGAGCTCGTTAAAGCAGGCATGGTGGGCGACGTTCATTTCGTGCGCGCCTTCTGGTACCGCAACGGATTGCCCAACGAGCCTTCCTGGCGCTACGTGATTCCACCCGAGGCCACCCCGCAGAACACCGACTGGAATCGCTTCCTGGGCACCGCGCCCAAACGGCCGTGGGACGAACATCGTTATTTTCAGTGGCGGCTTTATTGGGACTACTCCGGCGGCATCTCGACCGACCTCCTGGTGCACCAGACCGACATCGTGAATTTCATGCTGGAAAAGACCGTGCCGCGGACCTGCATGGCCTCCGGTGGCGTCTACCGCTGGACCGATAAGACCGACGACCGGGACGTGCCCGATTGTCTGAGCGCCATCTACGACTATGCCGACAAGCTCCAAGTCAACTACAGTTGCTACCTGGGCAACGAGTTCTTCGGCTACGGCGAGGAGATCTGCGGCAACGAGGGCACCCTCCGGGTGATGAACCGCCAGGATCTGTATTTCGAGCCGGAAATGTACAATTCGCGCCGGCCCAACGCGCCCAATCGCGCGCCGGAGGCCATCAAGGCCAGGGCCGCCATCCACATCAATGGCCCGCAGGAGTACAAGGAATCCGATGGCGCCATCAACCACTTCCGCAATTTCATTCAGGCCATTTTGGGCAAGGAGCAGGTGATCGCGCCGCCCACCATCGGGCAGCAGGCGGCCATCACGGGCCACATGGCCACGCTTGCGTTCAAGAACCAGAAGAAGATCGTCTGGGACGAGACCGCCAACAAGTACCACTTCGTATAGCGCATCCGCATGGCCGCCGCAGCTCGCCCGTTTGGGCCCATAGCCGCGATGAACAACACAGGCAGGCCCGGTGACGGGTCAAGAAATGCCTGTGCCACCGGCTGGATCGTAGGCCGTGGGGTGGACCTCACGCTCGTGATCGGCAGCGTCTTCGCGGGCTGGGCGTACCTGCTGCTGTACACCGCGTTCCACGTGCCGATTTCGCTGCTGTGGTGGTTCTGGTCGGTGGGTTTCGACGGCACCCACATCTTCGGTACGGCATCGCGGACGTTTTTCGATAACGAAGCCCGTGCGCGCCATCCCAGGCTGCTGTTCGGAAGCCTGCTGTTTTTCTTCGCGCTGGGTCCGGCCATGGTTCTGGCGGGGCTGAAGGGCTGGCTCTACTTGCTGGTCGGCGTGTGGGCGTACTACCACGTCATCCGGCAGCACTACGGATTCATGGTGCTGTACAAGGTGAAGAACCGCGATCTGGGGCGGCTGGACAACGCGCTGGACCGCGTGTTTCTGGGAGTCATGCTGGTCTTCCCTCCGTTCCACCGGTTCTTCATCCACCACCCGGAAGAACTGGGAATTCCCTTTTCGTTTCCGCGCCTGGAGACGCCCGGTTGGGTGCTGGTGGCGGCGGTGGCGGGCGTCTACCTGGCACGCCAGTGGGTTCGCCTGCGGGCGGGCGAGCCTGCCGATGTGCCCAAGTACCTGCTGCTGGGAGCGGTGATTCCGCTGCATTGGGCCACCTTTGCGTACATGAGCTGGCAGGCCGCGGTGCCCACCGTGACCATCGTGCACAACCTGCAATATCACGCCATCGTGTGGTTCCACAATCGCAATCGCTATGCCGGGCCGGAAGGCGCCGCGAAGCATGGCCGCATCCCGGCCGCGGTGGGCCGGAGCCTGCTGGCATATGTGGCGGTCGGGCTGCTCTTCAGCGCGATCTATCGCGTGCCGGGGTTCGCGCTGGGCCAGGTGTCCGACTTGGCGTTCGGTTTTTTCTGCGGATTTGGGCTGACGCACTACTACCTCGACAGCCGCATCTGGCGCGTGCGCCACGATCCGGGACTGCGCGAAGCGCTGCAGTTGGGGCTATGAGTATGGGCGACTTTCCGCAATTCATGAAGCGTCCGGCGAACCGGATCGCGACCAGCCACCAGGCGACGCCGGGCGTCGAAGGCTACGTATTCGATGGCGCGGACGGCAGCCAGATGGCGTTTTGGACCTGCCGTGAAACCGCGTCGTCCGCGGCCGCGGTGCACGAGTTCGACGAGTACATGCTGGTGGTGGAAGGCCGGTACACGCTGATCATCGGCGAGCAGCGGATTGCGATGCAGGCCGGAGACGAGTACTTCATCCCGCGCGGCACCTGGCACGCCGCCGAAGTGCTGGCCGGCACCCGGACGATCCACGCCTTCGGCGGCCACCGCGCCGCCCGGGAATAGCTACATTCCCGGTGGACGCCGCTTGTGCCAGTCCGTGCGCGCCTGAAACTCCCTGCCGATGGCCAGCAGCGTATTCTCGGCAAACGGCACGCCCACGATCTGCAGCGCCACCGGCAGATTCTCCGCGAAACCGCAAGGCAGCACGAGAGCCGGCAGCCCAGCCAGGTTGCCGGCGGGGATGATGCCCTGAAAACCGGGAGCCGCGCCCGCCGGAGCGGGCGGCCCGCCGACGTCCAGACGCTGGTCGAGCTTCGTCGCGGCGCCGGAACGGCCGGGCGCGACCAGCACATCCACTTCGGCGAACAGGCGCGAGAAGGCATCCTGAATCAGGCGCCGCACACGCTGCGCTTTCAGGTAGTCCTTGGCCGGCAGTTCGAGGCTGGCCTTCAGCCCCGCGATCTGCCCCTGGTCGGCCAGCTCGTCCACCTTGCCGCTGGTGATGAACTGCTCGAAGATGGATGCCTGCTCCGCCGCCAGGATCGCCGACAGCACCGGACCGTAAGGGAACGGCGGCAGCTTCGTCTCCACCAGTTGCACTCCGGTATCTTTCAACACTCCCAACGCGGCGGCGAAGGCGGCACGCGCCGGCGCTTCCGCCCGGTCCGCGAAATCCACGGGCGCGAACCCGACCTTCAGCTCCTTCAACGGCCGCGCGTATTGGGGAGTGTAGTAGAAGCTCTTGCCCGCCGAGCCCGGATCTTTGCCATCCTTGCCGGCGATCACCTGCAACACCAGGCCGCAATCCTCCGCGGTGTGCGCGAACGGCCCGAGTTTGTCGAGCGTCCACGACAGCGCCATCGCGCCGCGCCGGCTCACCAGCCCGTAGGTGGGGCGCAGCGCGGTCACGCCGCAGTAGGAGGCGGGCGTCACGATCGACCCCGAGGTTTCCGATCCGAGGGAGAACGGCACCAGCCCCGCCGCCACCGCCGGCCGCGGCGGAACCGCTGGAAGAGCCGCCCGACCAGCGCGTGCGGTCCCACGGATTCAGCCCCGGCCCCGTCAGCGATGCCGATGCAAACCGGTATCCGCCGCCGCCCGCCAGTTCCACCATCGCCAGCTTGCCGGTGAGCACCGCGCCCACGGCATCCAGTTTCTCGATGACCGTGGCGCTGTAATCGAACACCTGGCCGGCGTAGGGCTTGGCGCCCCAGGTGGTCGG
>OMOG01000494.1 GCA_900290305.1 Candidatus Sulfopaludibacter sp. SbA4 | reverse complement strand
ATTTTATGTTTATCTGACCGGGGGCGGCGGCTAGCCCCAATACTGTTCACTTTGCAAAAAGTTCTGCGTCCAGACTCTTTCCAGCAACCTCCGGACAACCCACTGCTTCTGAGCTGTTAGTGGGGCAGGCTGGCAGCCTGCGGGCCGAATGGCAGTCGGCCCCGGCCGGTCAATACTGTTCACTTTGCCGCGACCTGTGGGGCAGGTTGACCCGCCTTCCGACGTCGTCGGCGCTCTCGCAACCTACAGTGAACAGTATTGCGGCTACGGCCGCTGCACAGGCGATGCCCGGATGGCGCGCTCAAACGCCCAGTTGCGAATGTGGCCGATCTGCTCTTTCATCGTCCGCGATAATGGCACCAGCTTCGCGGCTATCCCGATCAGATCCTGCTGCGTCACTTCCCGCTCTTCCAGCCGTGCCCTCGTCACCGCCGAGATGACGCATTGCTCGATCTCCGCGCCCGTCCACCCATCCGTGAACTGCAGCAACTGGCCGAGTTGGAACCGCCCGGCGTCCACCCCGCGCCGCTTGAGGTGAATCTCGAAGATCTGGATTTGCTCCTGCGCAACCGGCATGTCCACGAAAAACACCTCGTCGAAGCGGCCCTTGCGAATCATCTCGGCGGGTAGCAGATCGATCCGGTTGGCCGTGGCGGCCACAAACAGACCGCGCGTCTTCTCCTGCATCCAGGTCAGGAAGAAAGCGAAGATCCGGCCCTGTTCCCCGCCTGTTTCGGTCGACGTGATGCCCATCTCGATCTCGTCGAACCACAGCACCGCGGGCGCCATGTCCTCCATCATGCGGCAGGCCTCCACGAACACGCCTTCCGGTTTGCCATGCCGGCCGGAAAAGATTTCGATCATGTCCAACCGGTAGAGCGGGAGCTGAAAATACGACGCGATCGCCTTCACCGAAAGACTCTTGCCGCATCCCGGTATCCCCATAATGAGCACGCCCTTGGGCACAATCTCGGTGCCCAGCCTGTCCCGCATCTGGAATAACTTGCGCCGCTCGCGCAGCCAGGTCTTGAGGCCCTGCAGTCCGCCCACTTCGCCCAGGTCCGTGCTCTGGGCGATGAACTCGATGTACCCGCTGCGGTTCACCAGCATCTTTTTCTCTTCCAGCAGCGCCGGCATCGCATCGGCCCCCAGCTTGCATCCGGCCGAGAGAGCCCGCTGCAGCGCGTAGCCCGCTTCATCCAGCGTCAATCCCTGGAGCGCGCCGGCCATCTCGTAGAGAACCGTTTCATCCGCATCGCCGCCGGCTGAGCTCACCCCCTCGCGCAGAAACTCCACCAGCTCGACCATGTCCGGCGGCCGCAGTTCCAGAAACGCTATGCTGCGCTCCACCTCTGCCGGAATCAAACGCACCGGGGAAGTGATCACCACGAACTTCCGCCTCTTCACGCAGCCCTGGTAGACGTCCCGCAACCGCCGCCGGACCTCCGCCGAGTCGCCGAGCGGCTCGTGAAAATCCTTCAGGTGAAAGATCGCCTCGCCTGGATGGGCCATGATGAAATCCAGAGCCGCGCGGGCCTCCTGGGTTCCGGATTGCGCCGACTCGTCCCCGCGCCGCATTCCTTCGGTAAGACACCAGGTCCAAACCGGCAGCCCCATGCTCCCCAACACGCGCGCCACGCGCTGCTCCTCGGGAGACCGTATGTACACCAGGGGCCGGCCCGAATCGAAAACTTCCCGAATCGCCCGCGCCGCGCGGCTCTCGGTGGATTGCTGGTTCGTGGATATCATGGGGCTCTTTCATTATGCGGGAGCCGTAGTCGCCGGTATCGGGTTCGGGAGACCTGCCCCAATCGAAAGCGCCCCGCCCGGACAAGTCCGGAAACGCCGTTTTCCTACCCCTATCGGTTTTTGCGCCAGGTTGAAACGTCGGTAAACGCCGGGCGACTGCCAAGGGCCCAACTCAGTTCGCCATCGGCTTTTCAGCGTGGTCGATTACCAGGATGGGAACGGGGCTAGGCTCGGCTTTCAACTCCAGGCCAAATTCTTCGCGCATCAAAGCGAACAGCGAGGGGAGGGACGAGCCAACGCTTTCGTCGCCAGCCCATTTCAGGACGCCGAAATAGTAAGAGCCGGTTAGACCGGTCTTGTCGATTACCGGCCGTCCCAGTGCGTGGCTGAGCGTTCCCGTCAAGACGGCGATCGTTGTGGACCCACAGCAGAAGCCAATATGGCAATGGGGGTCGTCAGATGGACAGCCTATGGAACCCGGCCGAATTGGGGGATCCTTGTCGGGATCGGACGGCTTGAGCTTAGACCTGCCAGGGGCAGTTCTCAGTGCGTACGCCGGCAATTGTCTGGTTTCCCAGTGGGCGGCAAACTTGAATCGCTCGGCCAGCAGAGTTTGCATCATCTGCCTCGACTGAGCGCCCGTGGTGTTGGCGGGCATCGTGGCATCAATCGCGAAGGTACCGGCGGCGTCAGGGTAGCCGCAACTGGCGTTGCCCCATTTTGGCAAACCCTCAAGCCGCTCCGACCCTGTGAGCTGGTACGCATAAAAGACGAGCCCCTGCAGACTGGAGCACTGCGAGCGGACCCGCCCGGTTGAGAATTGAACGCCGGCAGCAAACGGCCCGGTCGGCCCTTGTCCTGGCCCCCATTCATGAATCGAGGCCACATCGAAGGTCAGCTTCTGAGACTCCTGTGACGGTGGTCCATAGGCTCGTCCCAAAATGATTGGGGTTACGACGGCCCCGACTGCAAGCGCCGCCAGACCCACTCGGATCCGGGGATCCCGTCTGATGCCGAATTTCATGATGGCGGCGATGCGTTGCTTGAGATCCGCACCGGCGACCCCGGCAACAAAGGCCCGCGGGGCGCATGCGTAGTAGCGGCACACAGCCAGGATACTGGCAGCATAACCCTCTGCGTCAGCGCCCTGTGCCAGCACCGCTTCGTCGCAGGCTTGTTCCCGCTCAGCCACAAGTCGTCCTCCCATCCACCAGACCAGAGGGTTAAACCAGAAAATGGCTTGCACGATTGCGTGCAGGGCCGCCCATAGATTGTCGCGCCGCCGTACATGGACCAGTTCGTGGGCGACCACAGCTTGCAACTGTGCCGGGCTGAGGCGGGCAGCGATGCCGGTGGGCAGCAACAACACGGGGCGGAATACTCCGAAAACCCCAGGCTCGATGCTGGAATCGGTCAACAGCACCGGGATCGGTAACAGTCCGAGGACGCCGTCGGCTGGCTGGGCTACGCCGCTCGTCCTGGCAAGTCGCAGAGATTGTAAGAGCCAGCAGCCAAGGGTCGAAGCGAAGCCAACCAGCCACAAGGCAAACAATCGTGGCACCCAGGTTTCGGAGGAGGATATTGCGGGCCGTTCGCTCAGAGGAGAGAGTTGCGTGACCGCTATGTCGACCGAGGCGAACGGCTGCGCCAACCTGGTGAGCGTTGGCGCTGGCGGCTCCGCCGTGGGCGGCGCTGCGCGCCAAGACAGATGGCTGCCGAGGACAGCGAGAAATGCAAAGGGAACCAGAAATTTGAGCGAGGCGGACATCCAAAGCCAGAAACGAACATTCGCCGAATATCGACCGAGGGCCAGCACCAGCAAAGCAACGACGGCGGTAAAAACGGTCGATTGCCAGATGTGGTTGAGAGCGAAGGAAATCACGGTTTCTTCTCCTTCCGGTTAGCTTTGACCGACTTGGACGCGGCGAGCTGCCGCAGTAGTCGCTCGGCATCTTCGACATCCTGCTCGGTGATGTTGCCCGATTCGGCCCAGTGCGCCATCACCGGCTGGATTCGACCTCCGAAGAGTCCCAGCACGTAATCCAGCAGCCGACGGTGGGCAGTGTTCCGGTTGACCGCGGCCTCAAAGATGTGGGCGTTTCCGATCTTGCGCACTCGGCGCACCGCATCCTTGGCCTCAAGGCGGTAGATCGTAGTCTGAACGGAAGTGTAGGCGGGCCGCGGCGCAGGTAGCGCCTCCTGCACTTCGCGGATAGAGATGCTACCTCGTTGCCAGAACACTTCCATGATCTGCAACTCAAGCCTCGAAAAGCCAGGTAATCGCATACAGTAATATTGTTTTACTACTACAGTCTGTGTGTGTCAAGAGGAAACGCGGAAATCCCTCAAAACACGTTTCGATTGTGGTCGCGCTGAAGGCCTTCGTGTGGAGTCAGAGCCGAACGGCGTAAACTATAATGAGGGCGCAGGACAGTATGCGCCTTCTGCTGCCCGTATTCCTGCTTTGCGCCTGCGGTTGGACGCAGAGAGATCCGAACGCTCTCCAGACCCTCTCAAAGTTCGCTAAGCCACGACCAAGCTGCACCTGCCATAATTAAATCGGGGGTCAGGATGCTAAAAGCCACGTACTTCCACTTGCTGTTTGCTCTCACCACCTCTGCCCTCTCCAGCCAAGCGCAACCAGCGGAGCACAAACTCTGCGTGCTGGAGGGCCGTACTCTGAATTCCCTCACCGGACAGCCGATCTCCAAGATCAACGTTACCATCCAGCAGCGGGAGCGTGTTCTAGGCCAATCGGCACCGGCCGGACCCACGACCGTCACCACGGACACGCAGGGACACTTTTCCTTTGAAGGCCTCCCGGCGGGCCGGTATGCTCTCTATGCTCGCCGGAATGACGGCCTATACCTTGCCGATTACGGCGCGCGGTTGCCGGGCGAGCCTGGCACCCTGGTAGCGCTCGAACCAAGCGATCACAAAGAAGTGGAATTCCGCATCGTCCCTCGAGGCACCCTCGCCGGTAGCGTGGTGGACTCCGATGGCGACCCAGTTCGCCGAGCCACACTGCTGATTACGGCGCTAGGTGCGTACGGCCAGGAGCGTTGGACGGATGGTCATGGATATCAGACCAACGATCGCGGCGAATTCCGCGTTTACGATATGGAACCCGGCAAGTACTGTGTGCTCGCTGTGCCGCCTCCGTCGGCGCGGGCCTGCTGTACTCCGGAAGCCGCGGCTGCCGAGATCAAGCATGCCGCCACGGCCCTCCTGCCCACGTACTATCCATCCGCGCCGGACCTTGCTGCGGCAGCCCGGGTCGACTTACCTCCCGGCCAGGAGTTATCCAACATCCGCATTACTCTCCGGGAGGGGCGTGTCTACCATGTCCGAGGCAAGGTCACCGGCGGAACCCCTCCGCCCAAGGGTCTCACCATAATGCTCTACCCGCGCGACTACCCTGTCAGCGCTGGTCCAGAAATGTTCACGGTTCTATCCGAGCGCCTCGGTAATCCACGAGCTGTCACGCCGGACGGCAAGTTTGATCTGGCTGACGTGGAGCCGGGTCCCTACGAGGTCGCAGCGATACCGTCCGCCCGCGACAGAGGCACGCTTGGCCGAGCGGAAATTGTGGTGAAGGACCAGGATGCCAATGATGTGGTCCTGCCGCTGAACGCGCTGGTGAAGTTGTCCGTTGCGGTGAGGGTCGAAGGCGCGGAAGCCGCCGATCTCTCCGGCGGTTTCATGCTATGGCCTCTCGACAGCCGACTCCACAAAACCGCCGGCGGCAGCCTGGATGTATCGGGCCATGCGCAGATAAATGACATCGTACCGGGGCAATACCGGCCACGGATCAGTATCAAGCCCAAAGACGTTTACATCAAGTCTCTTCGGCTCCGTTCGGCGGCGGGCAGCAACGATGTGTTGGAGTCAGGCCTGGACCTCAACGAATCGAGTTCCGCGGGAACCCTGGAAATGCTTCTGAGCGCTGATGGCGGTACCGTGAGCGGGATGGTCAGGAAGGGAGACGCACCCGCGCCCTCGCGTCAACTGTATTTGTTGCCTGACATCCCCAACAGCGAGCGCTCGCCCAATTTCAAAGTGGTCATGTCCGACGGTGATGGTCGATTCGCCTTCACCGGCGTCGCGCCTGGCGATTACCGCCTTTACGCTTGGGAGGACATTACAGCCGGTGTAAGCCTGGAGCTTGACGCCGCGTTTCGCCGCCGGTATTGGGATAGCGGCACCAAGGTCTCAGTCCATGCGCATGAAAGCACGCAAACGGATACTGCCGTGGTCGAAGCCAGATAAACAGCCGATTTCCGTAGTGGTCAAATAGCCGAACTGGGCAGAAGTCGCTATCGGGCTCGGGAAACCTGCCCCAATTCAAAGCGCCCCGCCCGGATGAAGTCCAGAAACGCCGTTTAACGCTCTAAGAAGCCACCCGGCAATCTCCCATCACCCCGCGCTGAGTTGTAAACTAGCGCTGAGATGTTATGGCGAGTGTTGGCAGGGGCCGCAACGGTGATTGTCCGCTCTGGCAGCCGGCCGCTGATACGTCGCCTAGGCACTTCAGTTGTACTGGCAGTATCTGCCGCAACTTCGCAGCCCATTCCTTTCCGCTTAGGGTCGATCGAGGTGACCATGACGAACCCTATCGAAATCCAGATTAGGCGGGGTCAGCAGGAGTGGCAGGTGGATCTTTACAGACTCGTTCGCGCTTACGATTGCGTGTTGCCGTACACCGGCAACGATAGGATTTGTATGGGCTCGCCCGCATCGCCTTGCCCCGAGTGTCCTCGGCAAGTCTCCCTTGTCACGTGGGACGAGCGCCATCGAAAGCTGTATTTCGCGATCTCAACCGGCTATTCGTGGGAGAAGCCGTGGACGGTCTTCAATTATAGTCTGGCGAACCGGCGGATATCGCGTTTCACAAATACGTGGACGGCAGGCTTCGCATCTGCAACGGTGTCACGCTCGGGCCAGTACTTGGCTTACGTCCAGGCACATCACATGGCACCGGCCTCACCGTGCGGCCCCATGACAGATATCGAGATTGTAGACCGGTGGGCGCGCCGTATCGGCAAACCCGCCGTGAAACTCCCGGAATCCGATAGCCCCTGGTGGATCGGGGGGCTCAATTGGAGTTCCCGTTCCACGCTCGAATATGTCGCAAGGCCACATATGGCCGACTGCCGCGGTGTCTCCTAAGTTGCATCCCTCAAGGGCCAGATTGACGCTGCCGCCGTGACATTTCGATAACGTAGGTCCCGAGAGGTCCCGGATTCTCCCTACACGTTTTATCAGACACTAGCGTCAGACCGATGAGGGGAGGACGCGTAAGCATGCGTATCTGGTTGGTTGCAGGTCTGATTGTGCTCAGCGGGCGACCCCTGTTTCCGCAGGGGCCTGATACCGGCCCAAAGTTTGAAGTTGCGTCCGTTAAGGAATGCATTGCGGCGGACCGCGGTGCGCCCGCCTCTTCGCCGGGGCGGTTGAGTTTGAATTGTTGGCAACTGAAGCGGCTCATTCAGGAGGCATATTATGTTTTTGCCGGAGGCAAGGTAGATCCCCTCAACCCAATATTCCCATTTCTTCCTCTTGAGGGCGGCCCGGACTGGATAAAATCGGCCAAATATACCATTAGTGCCAAGACGACGGAGCCGCAAAGTGTAGCCATGATGAGGGGACCCTTGATGCAAAGGCTGCTTGAGGAGCGTTTCCATCTGCGAATACATCGGGAAACCAGAGACGTGCCGGTGTATATAATGACCGTGGGCAAAGGTGGTCCCAAGTTGCACGCTACAGAGGAAGGGAGCTGCAACCATATTGATTCGACAGACTCGACTCACTCAGGCATTGAGCGAGTGGGGGGAATCCCATGGTGTGTAATCGTTCCGCCCTCAAAGGAGGGAACAAAGGTAACTGTTCAGACCCTCATTTTTCGCTGGACAAAAGTTGTGAACCGTGCCAAGCTGATCC
>OMOG01000247.1:10841-53039 GCA_900290305.1 Candidatus Sulfopaludibacter sp. SbA4 | reverse complement strand
CAGGCGGCGCCCGCCGGCGATACCGGAGGTGGCGGCGGCGGGCGTGGCCAGGGCATCCCCATGAAGTATTGGGAGCAGTTGCGCTCCCCGGAGACCCGCGATCCGCGCGGTTACATCATCCCCGCGGATCAGCCCGACTTCCTCACGGCCACCAAGTTCGTCAACGCGCTGATGAAGGCGGGCGTAGTGGTGGATCGCGCGACGGCCGATTTCCAGGTGGCCGGCAAGCGCTACGTTGCGGGCTCCTACGTGGTGAAGGCGGCGCAGGCCTTCCGCCCGCACCTGCGCGACATGCTGGAGCCGCAGGACCATCCCAACGATTTCCAATATCCCGGCGGTCCGCCCAAGCCGCCTTACGACATCACCGGTTACACCCTGGCCTTCCAGATGGGCGTCGAGTTCGACCGCGTTCTGGATGGTTTCGAGGGGCCCTTCCAGAAGATCGACGGCCTGCTGAAACCGCCCGCCGGAAAAGTGACGCCCGGCACTGCGGGCTACCTGTTGAGCCATCGGCTCAACGACGCCTTCACCGGCACCACGCGGTTGCTGAAAGCCGGCGAGGAGGTGTACTGGCTGAAGAAGGAGTTCACCGCGGACGGCAAAACCTGGCCCGCCGGAACCATCTACATTCCCTCCAAGCCCTCGACCGCCGCCGCTGTGCGGACTCTGGCTGCGGAGCTGGGACTGAGCTTCGCCGGAACCAGCGTCAAGCCACAGGGAGAAGCCTTCAAACTGCGGCCGGTTCGCGTCGGGCTGTGGGACCGCTACGGCGGCTCGCAGGATTCCGGGCACATTCGCTGGATGTTCGAGCAGGCCTTCCCCACACCCTATGAGTTGGTGTATGCGCCCACGCTGGATGCCGGCGGGCTGAATCAGAAATACGATGTTCTGATTTTCCCCGAAGGCGGCATTCCGGGTGAAGGCGGCCGCGGAGGCCGTGGCGGAGGGGGCGGCGGAGGAGGAGGTCGTGGTGCTGGTGCTGCCCCCGCAGCGGGCGCGGCGCCCCAAGCGGCGGGCCGGGGCGGCGGTGGCGGCCGCGGTGGGGGAAGGGGCAATATCCCCGACGAATATCGCGGCCAGGTGGGCAATGTCACGCTGGCCACCACCGGCCCGCAACTGCGCAGCTTCGTGGAGGGCGGCGGGACCATCGTGGCGATCGGCGGATCGTCCGGCATCGGTTCTTACCTGGGTCTGCCGCTCACCAACGCACTCACCGAAACCGTCGATGGCGCGACGCGCAGGCTGCCCAACACGAAGTTCTACGTGCCGGGTTCGGTGCTGGAGGCAACCGTCGACACCACTTTGCCGATCGCTTATGGCTTGCCCCCGAAGGTCGACATGTTTTACATCAACAGCCCCGCGTTCCGCCTGCAGAAGGACACCGGCCCGACTCACACGCAGCCGGTCGCCTGGTTCGCCTCGGCCGAGCCGTTGCGCAGCGGATGGGCCTGGGGCCAGCAATACTTGAACGGCGCGGTAGCGGCCGCCGAATCCGATGTGGGCAAGGGGAAGGTTTACCTGTTTGGCCCGGAGATCACCTTCCGCGGCCAGCCGCACGGAACCTTCAAGTTCCTGTTCAACGCGATTTATCTGTCCGGAGCCCAGTCAGTGAATCTACAGTAAGGGGAATGGTATGTTCATCGCTAAGCATATGAAACTCGGTCTTGCCCTTGCGGCAACTTACTTCGTGGGAAGCATCTTCGCGCAGGAGCCGGAATACGGACCCGCGAAAGGAACGCTGGTGATCCAGGGAGGAGGCTCCGATGTGGGCACCGGCATCTTCGAAACCTTCATCAACAAAGCCGGCGGCCTCGATGCGAAGATTATCGTGATCCCTACTGCCGGCGGCAACCGGGCAGCGGATGGGAGCATCCGGGTGTACAAGGAGGAGCAAGTGCTCGCCTCCTGGAAGCGCCGGGGCGCCACCAACGTACACATGCTTCATACACACGACCCGAAGGTGGCCGACACCGAGGAGTTCGCCAGCGTTTTGCGCGACGCCAACGCGGTCTGGTTTGACGGCGGACGCCAGTGGAATTGTGTCGATTCCTACGCCCACACGCTGACCGAGCGGGAATTTCACAAAGTGCTGGAGCGCGGCGGCGTGATCGGCGGCAGTTCCGCGGGGGCGACCATTCAAGGCGACTACCTGGTGCGCGGGGCGATCGCCGGATCGGAAATCGTCATGACGCCGGAACCCGAGCACGAACACGGCTTCGCCTTCCTCCGCAAGGTGGCGATCGATCAGCACATCAACACTCGCAACCGCTGGGACGACATTATTCCGGTGATCAAGAAGTATCCCGAGATGCTGGGAATCGGCTTGTCGGAAGGCACCGCGATCGTGGTGACTGGCGATCGCTTTGAAGTGATCGGGAAGTGGAAGGTTGCCATACACGACAATACCCGCGTGTATCAGCCCTGGGAGAAGCCCTACTATGTTCTGTCCCTCGGCGACGTGTACAACATGAAGACGCGCAAAATCGAAAAGTACGGCATAGGTTCTCCGGTTCCGCCTCCCGCCATCAAGGCGAAGTAATGCACCAGACCCAGGAGATTGAAAAGCTGAGGAAACTGGCCGCTGGTTTTCGGTCGGCGATTCTCCTCACCGATCCCGCCGAGGTGGACGCCGAGGTGCGGTTCATCGTCGCCGACTTTCCGCGTAACGTTTGTGGGGCGGTCTGTTTTCTCTTGGGCCATTACCTGATTGAGAATGGTTTTCCCACTTCCGAGTACGTGAATGGCATGCGAGCGGCCGACCGCCGGAGCCACGCCTGGATCGAGACCGAAGGAGTCGTCGTCGATATCACTGCCGATCAGTTCCTGGAAATTGCGGACGGCGTGGTCGTTTCCACGGATAAAAGCTGGTACGACCAGTTCAGCGATAAGAGAGGTCGTCGGCCCGCGGATTTTCTCATCTACGGCGAATCCAGTCCACACGGGTTGGCGTATGGTCCGATTTTGAAGAACCTGCGGCCTGAAGGGGCGTAGCCGGGATTCCGCTTATCTCCGGACTTTCACCGTGTCCCAATTGGGCAGGGAAACGTTGGTCCGATAGTTGGATTCGTTGTAGTCGGGATTGCGCAGGGGCGCGTAGATTCGGGTGCCCTGGAACGGACGATCCTGGGTGTAGATCCAGACCCGGTTCTGGTCCCACAGAANNCCGCCCTCCTTCACGTTGCCGGAAAGCAGGACGAATTCCTGGCCGTCTCCGCGCCAGTTAACCGGGAGCATGGGGCTGCCGGTATGGATCGGCTCCTCCTGCGCGAGGATGTTGCCGTCCCAGTCGAACAGGGTCACGATCCCCGGATTCTTCCAGAAGTTCACCGTCATGTACTGCAGGCCGGCGAGATCGGGCCGGAATTTGCCCACTGCGGGACTTTGGTTGTGGCCCACCCGCACCTGCTTCAAGATCTTGCCATCCAAGTCGAACATGATGAATCCTTCGTCGCTGCCGCTGGCGTACATGCGCGGTTGTGCCTTCGGATCGCCGCTCAGATTGCCGATCATGACGCCATCGGCGTGGTCTTTGAGGGTCGTGCCCTGGCTCCAGATTCGCTTGCCATCGTGCGACCAGAGTGAGTACCCGATGGCCACCTGGTCGCGGCCATTGACATCCACCGGGTAGGGATAGTGGCCGGTCTGTTCCTCGCCCTGCCAGAGAAGCTCGAGCTGGTTGTTGAAGACCCAGAAGTGCTGGTAGCGGTCCTTGACCAGCAGTTCGTGGCGGTCCTTGTTGCCGGAGAGATTGAGAAACGCGATGGAGTCGCCGCTGACCAGCTCGTAGGGCCGGTCTTTGACCGCGGGGGCTTGGGGCATCCAGACCCAGCGCTTCACTTTGCCGGTAGCGCCGTCGAGGATCTGGAGCTTGAAGTCGCGCACCAGCACCACCTCGTTGCGGCCGTCGCCATCGATGTCGTGGATCTGGAATGGCGTGTCGTTGGTGAGGAGCCCGTTGCGCGGATCGGGGCGGCCGATCTGCCAGAGCACCTTGCCCGCGAGCGTCACCGCGGTCAGGCAACTGATGGCGTCGAACGCGTCATCGTGGACGCGCGGGATGTTCTGCGCGATCAGCATGTCGGGAACGCCGTCGCCATCCAGGTCGCCGAAGCGCACGTTGCGGCCCGCGCCGAAGTTCGGCGTGTCGAATTTCTTCCAGAGTTTGGGCGCCGGATTGGATGCGCGGAGGCGATCCAACTCCGCATCGCGAGCCGCTACGCGCTGCGCGATCTGCGCTTTGACGGAATCGGAAGCCGTGACGGCAAAGTCCTGGAAACGCGCCGGAACGCCCGCGATCACACCGGCTTTTCCTTTGGGAATCTCACTGTCGGAGGCTTCGAGGACCAGCTTGCCGTCCACATAAGCGCGCATGCGGGCGCCGTCATTTTCGACGCGCAACTGGTAGTAGCGCCGCGTGTCGTACGGGAACCGCGCGCTGCCCAACTCTTTCCACTGGCGCACACGCAACGCCGATTCGAGCGGCAGGTGAAGAGCGAGACGCGCCGTGTCTCCCCCGGTGAGTGCGAACAGGTAGTAGTGCCGGTTGGTGTGGTAGCGGAAAACCACGCCGGCCATGCCATCGAGCGCCAACGGTTTGACGCGCGCCTCTACCGTATAGCTGCTCCATTCGCTGTCGCCGGTGACAAAGATGGGAAACGCGAACTGCCGCGCGTCGGCGCTGAGGTGCTGCTCGAGGTAGGGCTTGCCGTCTTCGTCGCCGGCCGCCCAGGCGTCCAGGTGGCCGATAGCGTTGGCCCACGGACCGAGCGGAACACCCCGGTGGGGAAGGTAGTGATACTCCTGGATGGCGCCGTTCAACTGTCCGACCGGCGAGGAAAGAAGTCCCGGCGGGTAACGCGAGAAGTCGTCGCGAAACAGGTCGGCGGCGGGGGCCGGAATGGCGAGCGTGAGAATGAAAGCCAAGCGTGCCAACATGACGATACCTACTTGGTGGCCAGCGCTTTGCCGAGCGCCGACAACTGGTCGAGGAACGGCTGCGAGATCGTGCCGTTCAGTTCCACGGGTGTGTCCCAGGTGACGGCGCCGCCGGCATCGCGGATTTTGCGTGTGTAGCCGATCGCCTGTTCCGCGGTGAAGCGCGGCGCGCCCATGCCCCACGTCTGGCCCAGGTAACTCAGCATCTGGATTTGGGTGCCGTCGATCCGGCCGTCGGCGGCGCGCCGGATGGTCACGAGATCGGGCTTATCGATTTCGCCCGCCGTGAAGTCTTCGTAAGGAGTGATGGAAAGCATGCGATAGACGACGCCAGGATTGAACGCGATGGCGGCGTCCGGGTTGCCCGCCCGGGCCGCCGCGGCGAAACTCGCAAAGTTGGGCGCGTCAGGCGAGCGGTACATGGAGTTCGGGAAGTAGCAGCCATCGAACCACCAGCCCGCGACCTTCTTCCCCCACCGCAGGGACCACTCGCGGATCACCTGCTCCCACTTGCGCTGAAACTCGCGGTTGGGATAGGGACCGTTGCGCCATTCGAGAGCGGCGTCCGCGATTTTGTCCTGGCCGGGAGCGCCGGAGGGCAGGTACACCATCAGCTTGATGTCGCGCTTGCCGAGGGCCTCCGAGAGGTCGGCCACCAGGTCCCGCCGCGCGCACTTGCTCGGCTGAATCCCCACGATCTTGTCGTAAGCCGCGTTGGGCGAGAGATAGTAGCCGGAATTCTGGCCGATGCTGATCTGGTAGTAGCGCGCACCCACGGACGCCAGTTGCTTCGCGATGCGCTCGGCGTCGAATCCGTCCACCAGTTTGTTCCACTGGTCCACGCTCATGGTGAGGCCGTGGGCACGAGCCTGCCAGTCGGCCAGGTAGTGGGTCATGACGCCCCACTGCGCTTCCTGCATCCAGGCGGCGCGGTTCTGGGCGACCAAGGCGCCGCTGCAGCCGAATAGCACGGCCAGGGCGCGCGACAACGATTTCAGATGGTGCATGGCTACCGGTCAATCGGAGTATAACGCTAAACATAAGGGCCGAGAACCCGCGCGCCGAGGCGTCCCCGATTATTCCTGGATGCTGCTCCGTACGAGTCGCTGACGGTTCGCTCGGAGCCGGCGACGCCAGATCGGCGAGTCGGGCGTGACACCGCCAAGTGGCGCATGAGCAGTTTCCGATAACACCACTATCGAGAATTGAGACCATGCGCCCCGGCGACGCCTTGCCATGATTATCGGAATCTGATATAACGGAATCCGATCATGAAACCGGACCCCGACGATTATCTTCCGCTGGCCCCGGCCACGCTGCACATCCTGCTCTCGCTGGCCGGAGAACCGATGCACGGCTACGGCATCATGCAGGAGGTGCTGCGGCAATCCGACGGCCGGTACAACCTTGGCCCCGGCACCCTCTACGACAACCTGCAGCGCCTCATGAAGCGGCGCATGGTGGAGGAGGTCGCCGGACCGGCCGCCGAAGAGAGTTCCCGCCGCCGCTACTATCGCCTGAGCCAGCTTGGGCGCGGCGTGCTCTCACAGGAAATCGCGCGGCTGGAAGACGTCGTTCACGAAGGCCGGGCGCGCCTCCGCGCGCTCAAACCCAGGAGGGCGTGATGCTGCGATGGCTGTACATCCAATTGATCTGGCTGCACCCGGCGCCATTCCGCTGGCGGTTTGGCGACGACATGCTCGACGATTTCGACCGTTCCACCTTACGTGCCAAGCCGCGATATTTCGCCGACGCCGCCGCCTCGCTCGCGCGCCAGTGGCTGCTTCGCCCTGAATTCCGCCCCGAGTCGATGCCGGTGGCAGCCGATGCGCCGCTGGAGACATTGGGCGCGCCGCTGTTTCAAACTTTTGAGACCTACAAACCGCACCCCGCGGCGCTGTTTCAGGGCGGGCTGCTGGCCATCCTGTCGATTTCGCTCGTCGTGCTGGTCATTGGCAAAGGGGGCGGCGTCGCCAGACCATTCCTCATCGGCGTGCATTTTTCCAGTCCCAGTCTCTTGCCGATCGATCGGAATTCAATGACCGGCAGCGACCTCAACACGACAGTCAAGCTGGGACCGGACCCGTTCGAGGCGTGGCTGAAGCTCGCCCGGCCTTACTTCACTTCTATGCCGGTCCTGGGCGCGCTCGACGCCGATCGCGATTTGACGCTCTCGCCGTGGGAGATCGGCAACGCCCCGGCGGCTCTTCGCAAACTGGACATTAACTACGATGGCAAACTAACGCCCGAAGAATGCGGCTTGCACATCGATCCGAATTCCGTGCCCCCGGCGTTGCTGGCGCAATTGCGTCAGCGTTTCATGAGCTACCATCCGGCGCTGGCCGCTCTGGATACCGACCATGATGGCGAGATCTCGTCTTGGGAGATCGAGCACGCCGCCCGGTCGCTGAGGAAGCTGGATCGCAATCACGATGGCTACTTGACCGCCGACGAGCTGATCCCGTTCGAAATGGCGGTTCACGCTGGACTGCGATGAGTTTGGGAGAAATCATATGAAGACTGCCCTTCTAATCACTGTTGTGTGCGGCGCCGTTGCAAGCCAGTCAGTGCCGTCAGCCGCCTTTGCGTTTAACTTTGCGCGTCCCGGTGCGTCTAAAGGTATTCTCGGCAGGTCTATCCAGATGCAAGACGAACTGGTGATCTCCAGCGAACACAATTTCAAATATTGCCAACCAAAATAGGAGGAGGCCGCATCATGACGGACTGTCGAGTTCGCGTACGATCCAAGGTGAAACCTTACTTTCGCGGGGTTTTGCGGTTGGCGACTGCGGCTGCTCTTTTGTACGCGGGGGTGGCTGGAATGGCTCAGGCCGGCCTGGCTCAGGTCTCCGCGGCGCCTGCTTCCGCCGGAGGCGCCAGCGCCAGCGAAAAACATCCGAAGTTCGAGGTGATTTCGATCAAGCGACACACAGCGGAGAGCGGGCCGGTACGGCCTGGGCCGACGCCGGACGGGTTTCGTTCGATCGGTCTGCCCATGGTCGGCATTTTTCAGTGGGCGTATGCGCTTCCGAACCAGCCTGGGTTGCTGCGTGGAGACCGGATTGAAGGAGATCCGCGCTGGTTGGGTGACGAACTCTATGACGTGGTGGCGAAGGTGGACCAGGCAGACCTTGCCGACTGGCAGAAGCCGGCGATGAGACAGACAATGCTCCGCGCGATGCTGCAGGCGATGTTGGCCGAACGGTGCAAAGTAGTGGTGCACTATGTGAGTAAAGAGTCGTCGGTCTATAACTTGGTGGTCGTGAAGGGCGGGCCGAGGTTCAAACAGGCGGAGACTGTGGATATGGCCGAACTGAGGCGGAAGCACCCCGAAGGAAGGGTGATGATGGGGAGCGGCACGATGGGTGTGCCAGGCCCGAATGGCACACAGTTCTACGCCATCTCGATGGCGATCCTGGCGAACACGATACTACCGAGCGTTGCGGACAGACCAGTGGTAGACAAGACGGGCTTGACCCGTTATTGCGACCTTGCGTTGCCATCGTCGGCCCTGCGGCGACCGCCGCCGCCCCCTCCTCCCGGGGCGTCGCAGCCGCTCGATGCGCCATCCCCACCACTAGAAGATGAATCGATCTTCGCGGCGCTGGGGGCGTTGGGGTTGCGGCTGGAGCCGGCGAAGGGCCAGGTGGAGACGTTGGTGATCGATCACGTGGAACGACCGTCCGAGAATTGACCTGGCAAACGACCACCCTCGAAAATATCGCTGTGGGGCAAGTGCGGCTTGGGATGGCTGGGGCGCGAACCGTGACCCGCGATTAGTCGCGTATCGTTTACCGATCCAGCTCTGGGTGGTTTACCTTTGGCGCTAGGGTGTCAGAATAATCGCCGGCCACATTATGGTTCAAAACGGCCATTTTATGGTTCAAGTCACAATTACCCGCGTGTAGGGGTATTCCACATCTCCCCACATAGTTTCTGTTGAACTTTCCGGCAATTTCGGATACTTTTAACTCGAATGGCATTGACGTTGCCAGGAAGGGGCTGAAGTGATCAAGCTATATCGAAGTGCAATGCATCCGCGCCGCTTTGTGGCGTACGTTCCGGGAGGTGGCTGGGTAGTTTTCCCGGCCCAGGAGAACGGCTGGAGCCTGCGGCATCCGGCGCGCGGATTGGATCCACTGCATCTTCGAGAAGTGCCGCTGTCGAAGGCGGACAACACAGGTCTTCCGCAGACCGAGCATGCGCTGGAGTACGCCGAAGTCGCCTGAGGCGTCTACGGATTCGGCTTGCCCGGGACCGCCTCCGGGACGGGCACCGTCACCGATCCGATGGCGTTGGAGCCGCGGTCGAAGACAATCAGGCGGACGGCCTTTATCTCCTCCGGGAGATTCAGGTTCTGAACGAAGCCAATGCCCTGCCGCAATGCCTGGTCACGGTCCTGGGCGGTGTAATGGAGATCGAGAGGAGTCACCGGCCCGGTCTGGGGCTGTACGCCCGGGCTATAGCCGACGACCGCGAACCGCAGTTGTGCGTCGTAGAAATCCCCTTCATGGACCAGAGCGACATCTTGGGCATCGATATGCGCGTCGAGGCGCGCCGTGCGAGCGCCATCCGGACCAGGCGACAAGCGGGCGCGCAGCCCGATTTCAGCCGCATCGAAGGTGGTCGAGACGACTGAGCCGATGGCCTGCTCGGATTTGGCGCCCGGCGCTTCCCGCCAGGCGTAATAGCCGGTCTTAGCCTGGATGCGCACTCCCTTGCGCGTGCACGTGAGACGGAGTTTGTGGAACTTGTCGTCCCAGTTCTTCTCCGGCGGGAAGTATCCGACCTGGTAGCTGGTGCGGGTGTCGATGATGGCCTGCCGGAGGGCGGCGCCGATGTCTTTGCCGGCATCGGGGCGGCCGCCCGTCATCCCGGCGAACTGATCGAGAGTCGCGATGCTGCTTATGCCGCTGCGGTTAGCGCCATCCACGTTGTCGGGGCTGCCGATCATGACCTGGCGCACCGGATAGATGGCGACGCCGGAGCGGTCGAAGGTCTCGCTCATCTGCCGCAGCAGGGGTGTGAAATCGACAAAGTCGCCTGTATCGGAGCGGTTCGGGCCCAGTTCGATCGGCACGCCGTCTGTAATCCAGACGATACTCTTGCGGCCCGGCACCCTCGACAATGCGACCGCGATCTGATCCAGCGCCATGTAGGTGAGTTGCACGCGGACGGCGACGTCCATGTCGACCGGCCGGGTCTGCAACACGGCCCGCATCGCCTGGTCCAACATGGGCTTGATCTGACGGGTCCAGGGGGCGCCTCCCGCCGGACTGGATTCGGGTCGCACGCCGGGAAGGCCGTGGACCGGGTACAAGCGGCCCTCGAGGGTCAAGAGATACAGATACACGAAATCGGCCGTTTCCAGGGACTCGAGGTCGTGAACCAGTTGATTGGCGGCGAGTCCTCGTGTGCCAAATTTCTCATTCATCAGGTCGAAGAGAATCAGGGTGGCGCGCGGGATGTTGCCCGCGCTGCGGTTGGAAAACTCGCCGGGCTCGAGTGTCGGGATCAGCCCGCTTCCGCCGTCGCGGTGGCGAAAGAAGGCGATGGACTGCGGCTTCCCGGAGTCGGTCACGTGAAGTTCGTCGCGGGTCAAATCGGTGACCATCTGCCCGTGGTTATCGATTGCGACCACGTTGAGGTCCACCATACGAGGCTCCTGCTGCGGGGGATTATCCCCGTAGAGAGGCGCCAGGACAAGGAGCAGCCCGAAGATGTGAGGTATCAGACGGACTTCCCTCACGGAAAGGACCATGGCAACATTTGACTATAAACGTACTACCGTTTCCCATCCCCCGAACTTAGTATTTCTTGCGCCATGATAAGAGTAGACGCGATTCAAAAGGCTGCCAGACTCCGCCGCGCCACCGCGAGATTCGATGCGAATCCGAAACCGCTCGCTAACGCTCGCGGCTCCGAACGGAGCCCGGCCCAGAGGGCACCCCGGTGAGGGAGTGGCTTTCCGGCAGGCGCACAACATCACGCGGTCGGGTACCTAGAAACGGAAGCGAAGTCCGAGCTCGATGATGCGCATGGGTTGGACGTTCGTTAGTGAGACCAGGCCTTCGCCATTGATATAGCCTTGGAATGCAGGCTTACCCGCTGCGACCTGGTTGGCTGCCAGTTGATCGCCGGTATTGATGATCGTGAATCCGCTGGCGTAGGTTGGGCCGTTGGCTTTGTACTGAATCGACGTGTTGGTATTGATCCGCCGCACCTGGTTGAATGGGTTGAACGCGTTGATGCGCAGTTCAAACCCCTGCTTCTCGGTGATCTTGATCGTTTTGATGAGGCTCATGTCGTTGGTGAAGCTTCCGAGACCATTCAGGAAGTTGCGCGGACCGGTTCCATCCGAGGCAAGTGCGGGAAGTCCGAGCCCCGCGGCATTGAAATACGTGGGCCCGCTTGCGGAGTTCGGCGAACCAGTGGCTTCGAGGCGCGGCGTGAGATCCCCCGTGCCCAGGAAAATATTCCCGAGGCTCACGTTAGTCGTGCTGTTGGCCTGCTGGATGCTGAAAGACGGGGAGTACGGCGCGCCGCTGAAGGCCGTGAATACCCCCGCGAAACGCCAGTCGTCCAAGACGCGCCGCCCGAACCCGTTGTTAAAGTGCAGGGCGTGCGATATTTTCGGTATATCGTACGTATAGCTGGCGTTGAATACGTGCTCGCGATCGTTGGCCAGGACGTAGCCCGTGTACTTCTGCCAGTTGGAGCTGAACAGGCCTTGATTCTCGAGGTTCCCCGCGGTCTTGGCCAAGGTGTAGGCCGCTTGGAATGAAAGACCGTGGCTGAGGCGCTTGCCGAGCGTAACCTGCATCGAATTATAGTGCGCGTTGCCGCTGTTTTCGTTCATGGTCAGGGAGTTGTACCCGGGATACGGACGCATGATCGAGGGATCCGCGGCATTGCTGCCCGGCAGAGCGCCCGGATTACTTGCCGAGATCGTGCCCGCAAAATTGCTGCCCGGGTTGCTGGGATCGATATACTGCGGCAGGTACGCGGCGTGCAGCGGCACGGCGTTCAAATTGAACTGGATGGGCTGGTGGCGTTGCTGGTTGCCGACATAAGCCACGTCCAGCATCATCTGTCCCGGCAACAGGCGCTGCACCGACAGGCTGTAATCGTAAATGGTCGGCACTTTCCGGCTGGATGAGTCTGTCGCCCCAAGGCTGAGAATCCCGATGGGACTCACGTTGGATGGCGCCGACAGCGTAGCCAGGCTGGTGAGCACGATGCTGGATTGTTGGGCGTTGCCGTTTTCGAAGGCATTGAGTGCCTGCGCGATGTTGGGGCGATTGTAGCCCCAGCCGAAGCCGCCGCGGATCACAGTCTTGTCACTGCCCATCGGCGACCATGCAAAACCGCCGCGCGGAGCGAATAGCAGAAATTTGGGATCGAGGATGCCCGCGTTCCCGATGCCGTTGGTGCCGAAGGGGGCTACTCCATCTCGCGGATTGCCCGAGCCGGGGACGATGGTGTACTTCAAAATGTTGGTCAACGTGGCAGGCAGAGGATTGTTCGGATTCGCCGGATCGATAACCAGCTTGGGGTTGGCGGGGTCGAGCACATACAGGCGCACCGCCTGGCTGGCGGTCCACAGGCTGGGCACGAAGGTCGCGTCGTTGGTCTTCGAGGGATCGAGCTCGTGCTGCGACGGCATGTGGTAAATACGCACGCCGTAATCGAATGTCAGGTTGTGCTTTACCTTCCAGGTGTCCTGAATATAGAAGTCGGTATCCTCGTAGGCCGCATCTTTGTGCGCGATATACTGCGTCTGAGTGAAGCTGTTCAGCGAGCCCAAGAGTAGGTTGGAGGGTCCGAATCCGGTGTCGAACGGGCTGTTCGCGTTGGGCGAGAAGTCGAACGTTCCCTTGTCATTGCCGGCGCCGGGACCGCTGCTGTCATCCTCGTTCTTGTAGTTGCGGATGTGCAGGATGCCAAACTTGACGATGTGCGTGCCTTTCGACCAGGTGAAGTTACTCGAAAACTGGTATTCGTTGGTGTAGGAGTCCGCCGGAGTGCGGGGAAACGCGAAATTCGGATAAGTGCCGAAAGTCATGGCCGGCAAAATATCGTTGGTCGGCGTGTAGGTCAGTGGAAGACCCTCCAGCCCGGTGGCCTTCTTGGTGAGAGCCTGCGGATTCACCAGGATCCAATCCACGCGATCGAAGCTCCAGGCAACCAGGGCGTCCATCACGAAGGTGGGTGAGAAAGTATGGGTGAGGGTGCCCGCCGCGGCGCGGTCCGGCCGGGGCCGTTTGAGAATGGCATCGGTCAGGTTTCCAGAGGTGATGTTGATGTTGGGACCAGCCTCCGTTCCTCCATCCTCGGTGAATCGCCCGGAGATCCGGGTACTTTCGTTGATGTTCCAATCGCCTTTGCCGGTAAGGTCCCACCGGGGCATGGTGGTCTGAGACTCGAAATTGTAGTTGTTGGTGAGGCTGCCCACTAAGTTCGGCTCGGGAAACAACTTCATGACGGCCGTGCCCAGCGGGTTGATCATCGAGGCGGGAATCACATTGCCGGGGAAGGGGATCCCGTTGGCTCCGTTGGTGAGTTGCGTGCCGGGTTGGTAAATCACCTGCTGTTTCCCGGTGCTCGGATTGATAGTCTGCGAAAAGTCTCCTTGCCGCTCCAGATCGGTAGGCGTGCGGCTTTGCGTGGTGTTAGTGGGGGTGGTCTGGATGAAGTTTTCGTAGTTGGCGAAGAAGAACAGTTTGTTCTTTTTGATAGGCCCGCCAAGGTTGCCGCCGACATAGTTGTAGCGGTACTTGGGACGTGGAATGGCCGTGCCGCAGGCCACGCAGTTGTTGGACCAGCTATTGGCGTTCAGATCCTCGTTGCGAAAATCGTCGAACCCCATGCCGTGGAACTGGTTGGTGCCCGACTTGGTAATCACGTTGATTACATTGCCGGCGCGGTATCCATACTGCGCCTGAAAGTTGTTGGTCAGCACCGAGACTTCCTCAATGGATTCGGCGCTGGGAGCAACCGTGGTCTTGGCGTCGCTGCCCTGGTCCACGATGCTGCCGCCATCCAGGTTCACTTGCGTCGTTCCCACCGGCTTGCCGTTGATTCGGAAATCGGCGTAGCCCGTGGCCGTATACTCGCGCCCGTTAAACGCGATGCTGTTGTTGGTGGACGTAATCGCATTGGCGCCCGGGACGACCTTCAGCAGAGTGACCCAGTTGCGGCCGGCCAGCGGAACATCGTTCACCTGCGCGGCCTCAATCGCATCCATGCGCGCGGCCGTGTCCTTCACCAGGTCCTGGTTGGCCGTTACGGTGACGGTTTCGACCGGCCCTTGTCCGACTTCCAGGGTCAACTTCCCCAGCGAAACCTGCTGGTAGGCGCTGACATCCAGGTTGTCCATCTGCCTGTCCCGGAACCCCGCGGCTTTTATGGTCAGGGTATAGTGCCCCACCGCGACCGACGGGAAAGTAAAGATGCCCTCGCCGTTGGCCTCGGTTGCGAAGACGGTTTGCGTGGATGTTTCCACCAGCCGAAGACTGGCGTGAGGAAGATTGGCGCCGGTGGGGTCCACCACTTCTCCGGTAATCGATCCCAGACCGGTCTGCCCAAACAAGGGCAGGCCTGACGAAATCAGCGCCAGAACGGCGAAGGCTTTGCGGGACGCGTGAAGCATAATGCTTATAATCCATAGCACAAAAAGCGCCGGATGGGTCGTAAATCTTCAATCTTTAGCGATATTTTTGGATCTGTATTGCATTGTGAAACAAAAGTGGGCAATTTATGAAACACGGCTGTTTGACCAATCGCGATTTGCCCCAGTCGGCGTCAGGTCTGGCAAGACATGGCATGGGCTGGGCGCACGTCCGGCAGCGGGCCTTTGGAAGTGGGTGATGAAAAGGAATGGCGGGGACGACGGGGTTCGAACCCGCGACCCCCGACGTGACGGGCCGAAGGCTAGATGACGCGCCGTCGCGGATCAAGTCGGGTTTCAACATCTTAGCTGTGGCCCCACGACGCTATTTGCGGCCTGCTACAGTGGTTGCTGCAGTTCAAAATGCCCACAAAACGCTCGTCGGAACTGGTGGACGCGATGCGTGCCCGATGCTTCGTTCGATTTTCAAGGCGATTTGAGACCTCGACCATCCAAGGGTACGTCATGGATGTCGGGCCACGTTTCTTTTGCTCGCGCCAGTCAGCGATCGGATACGATGCGACGGCTTCGAATGCATTCGCTGCGCTGATGTGAAGGACTTGCGGCCTGACCCCTACGCCACATTTGTCGAGACCGCTTTGAAGAAGCGCAGTGAACGTAGACCGAAGAAACCGCGCGTCAGCGTCGGAAGCATCGAAGAACTTCTCCTGTCGGCCGGCCGCGCATTCCCGCTGGTAACCATCCACCGCGAACAGGTTGACCTGGAGGTGTGTTGGATAGGCCGCGTGCAAGGTATTGACCGAGGCCGTTTATCATTACTGGAAATAGGGCCCGATGCGAAATGGGAGGACTCACCGGAGGAGTATCGAGTAGCGGAGATAACCCGCGTGAACTTCGGGGGCGACTAGGAAAATGCCCTTCACTTGGTAGGTGGCGATCCTGTGGCCGACTTGGTCGACTCAAGGAGCCGCTGAAGTATTAGCACGATACTTCCCTCATTATCCGAGTGGCAAGTATTCGATCTTGCCAGACCACTCTTCATTGGATGTTGCTATTGCGATCAGCGCAAGATCTTCCACCATCTGCCCGATTGTGATCCGAAGCTGGTGAGCGTAGATGATCCCGGCGAACGCCTTTTGTTCCCTCATGCACCGCGCTCCCTCGCGGAGGAGATCCTCATCTTGCGAGACCAGGACCCGACCAAGCTCCGTCGCCCGCTGCAATAAGAGGTCATCGTCGAATTCCGCTGCGCCATCTTCCTGCGCCGTCAGCACGTCTATCGAACGCAGGCGCAAAGCGGACGTCACCGCACGTCGTATGTGCACGTCCATGTAGAGCGCTACGCTCAATGGGACCGCTTCAGATTACCCAACCTGCGCCGGAACTCCGCGTCGGAAAAATGGGCGGCGAGCTTATCGGAGTTTTCCAATCCGCGCCTGATCTGCTCATCGATTATGTCTTGGTTTTCATAATAGTAGGTGAGCGCACCATGTATCTGAGCCAATGAGAGATTCGGGTGCTGAAAGTGGATCTCTTCTGGACTCGATCCGGAGGCGATCTTGTCCAGAACAACCTCGATTACCTTTACTTTCGTGCCGGCGATCCAGGCGACGCTCCGATCGTCCAGTTCAATCTGCGTTGCGAAAGTAGCGGTCACGAGCTGTCTCCTCGCTTCAGTATACGCTAGGGCCGTCGCTGCGGGCTTCTTCGCATTAGACTCGTGCGGTACATCGGATAATCGTCGTCGGATCAATGGCTTGCCGCAAAACTGTAGCAGCTACTGCAGCACGGGCGAATAGACGCCGAAAATGCATGTGGGGAATGCTTGGAAGTGATTGAAAGGAATGGCGGGGACGACGGGGTTCGAACCCGCGACCTCCGACGTGACAGGCCGGCGTTCTAACCAAACTGAACTACGTCCCCGCGATGTCACGCGACAATCTGATGGTAACACGGCGGCCATCGAGGCTCCAAATGCCGGCCGGCCCGCAAACATGAGAAATACCGCTCTCCCCCGCACTATGACTGGTAGTGGAATCGAAAACCTTCAAATCCCATGGCGCTGTTTAGGACCCGCAGCGCCGCCGTATATGGCATTGATGCTCATTTGATCGATGTCGAAGTCGACATGTACCTGTCGGGCTCGGCGCGCGACTCCCGTATGGTCGGCATGCCCGACGTAGCCGTGCGCGAGAGCCGCGAGCGTATCAAAAGCGCGCTCATCAACTCCGGCTTCGGCTACCCCAACAAAACGCTCACCATCAACCTCGCCCCGGCCAATGTGCGCAAAGAAGGAGCGGGCTTCGACCTGCCGGTGGCGCTGGGGATTCTGGGCGCCATGGGCGCGGTCAAGAACCTCGACGGACACATCCTGGTCGGCGAACTGTCGCTCGATGGCACCATCCGCCCGGTCCGAGGGGCGCTCTCGGTAGCCGTATGCGCGCGCGACAAGGCGATCCCCAATCTCATCGTGCCCGCGGAGAACGCCGCGGAAGCAGCGGTAGTGGAAGGCGTCAGCGTCTACGGGGTGCGGCACCTGGCGGAGGTCGTGGATCTGCTCGCGCGCCCCGAGGCATTCGTCCCGGCCTCCCCCGCGGCAAACCTGCCGCCGGAGGACGATGCCGCGGCCGTCGATTTCCAGGAAGTGCGCGGGCAGACCATGACCAAGCGAGCCTTGGAAGTAGCGGCCGCGGGATCGCACAACCTGCTCATGATCGGGCCGCCGGGTTCGGGGAAGACGATGCTCGCCAAGCGCTTCGCCGGCATCCTGCCGCCGCTCACCTTCGACGAGGCGCTGGAGACCACGAAAATCCATAGCATCGCTGGGTTGCTCAGCGGCGGGACGGGTCTTTTGAGCCGGAGGCCATTCCGCGCGCCCCACCACAGCATCTCGGACGCCGGCCTCCTCGGCGGCGGGGCGGGAATTCCCCGTCCCGGCGAGGTAAGCCTGGCGCACAACGGAGTGCTCTTTCTGGACGAGCTGCCCGAGTTCCCGCGGGACGTGCTGGAAGCGCTGCGCCAGCCCATCGAGGACGGGTCCGTTTCCATCGCGCGTTCCAATATGACGCTGGCCTTCCCGTCGAGCTTCCTCCTGCTCGCCGGGATGAATCCCTGCAAGTGCGGGTTTTACGGGGATGCGACACGCGAGTGCCGGTGCACGCCCGCGCAGATCGTGCAGTACCTGAGCAAGATCAGCGGACCCCTTCTGGATCGCATCGATATCCATGTGGAAGTTCCCGCGGTTCCCTACAAGGAGCTGCGCGGCAACTCGTCCGCGGAATCATCGGCTGAAATCCGCCGGCGCGTGGCGGCGGCGCGCGCGGTACAGCAGGCTCGCGGATGCTACAACTCGCGCATGCCGGTTCGCCTGATCCGCAAGCAGTGCGCGCTCGACGATTCGGGCGAGCGCACGCTGGAGATGGCCGTGCGCCGCATGGGTCTTTCGGCGCGGGCGCACGACCGCGTACTCAAAGTCGCGCGCACCGTGGCCGATCTCGACCACAGCGAAACGGTCTCGGCCAAGCATGTCGCGGAAGCCGTGCAGTACCGCAGCCTGGACCGCAATTACTGGAATTAATTAACCCCGAGAAACCCCCGGGACAACCCACTGATTCTGAGCTGCTTGTGGGGCAGGCTTCAGCCGGCGCTCCTCGATCACGGAGGTTTCTGCCGCCAGGGACGCTGCCGCTAGGATCGTCCCCCGCTCGTGTCGATGCCCGGCCGATCAGCAATCCGGGTCAGTGGTGACCGGGGTTTTCGGATGGGCCGTTTTTCAGTAAGCGGAGCCTTCTACTGCACGGTGAAGGTCGCCACGGCCTGCCAGTCGGTGTTGTTGCCTCCGGCGGTGTCGCGGCCGGCGGCGTAGATCACGCGATTGCCGGCAAAGGCTGCCTTGAACGTGATGTTGAGCGTCAGGGTGAGCGTGTTGGGCGCAAAACTCACCGTCGAGCCAGTTCCACTGACCGTGCACTGACTGTTCTGGATGCTTCCCGAGCCCCCGTTCAGCACCATCGACCCAGCATAGGGCCCTCCGGCATCGCCCGTGTCGTCGATCAGGATCAGTGAGTCGGACGATGCTACATAGGCCAGGTAGCAGGCTTGGCGGCCGTCGATGGATTTGTTGATCAGCACATCCACGATTCCGAAGTCGCCGGTTCCCTTGGTGTCCGTCAGGGTGAGCGCTAACTGCTGGTTCGTGCCCGATGGCGCCGCTCCCCGTCCCGGTACCAGGCTTGTTACTGCGATCGTCCCGGTCGGTGTGAAGGGCACCTGCCAGACTCCCAGGGGCTGCCAGTCCGAATTGCCCTGCGCCACGTCGCGGGCCGCCGCGTACATGATCCGGTTGCCGCCGAAGGCCGGCATGAACGCTATGTTGAGACCCAATGTGAGGGTGGTCCCGCTGCCTACGGCGGAAGTCAGAGTCACCGCGCACTGACTGTTTTGGATGGCGCCCGAACTGCCGAGCAGGAGGGAGCCGGCGTACGGTCCTCCAGCCTCGCCGGCATCGTCCACCAAGACCAGCGTGGAGGAGGAGACCACGTAGGCCAAATAGCAGGCTTTTCGCCCGTCCAGGAAATTGTTGATGAGCACATTGACTACGCCCAGGCTCTGGTAGCCGGAAGGATCCGAGAATTGGAAGCTGAAATTCTGCGTCGGCCCGCCGCCCGAAGCCGGTGTCACCGCCACTACCGCCGGCGGTCCGGTGACGGACTCAGTGACGGCCGGCGAAGTGCTCGGCGTACTGCTGGCATCGCCGCCGTAGGAGGCGGTGAGCGGGTGGTTGCCAGCCAAGAAGCTCGTGAGCAGAGTGGCGGAGCCATTGATCAGGGGACCATTTCCCAGCAGGCTGGCGCCATCGAAAAACGAGACGGTGCCGGTGGCGGTGGCGGGTGTTACCGTGGCCATGAGAGTCACGTTCTGCCCGGGCACGGAGGGGTTGGGATTCGCCACCAGCGCGGTGGTAGTGACTTGGGCGACTGACTCGATGACCGCCGGGGAGACACTGCCTGTATCTTTGGTATCGCCGCCGTAGGAGGCGGTCAGAGAGTGGGTTCCGGCCGCCAGCGAGGAGGTGAGGAGTTTGGCGGTCCCCGCATTCAACTGCATCTCGCCAATGGTGTTGCCGTTGTCCAGGAATGAGACCGTACCGGAGGCGGTGGCGGGGGAGACAGTGGCAGTGAGTGTTACGGTTTGACCAGTGGTAGACGAGGGAGGATTGGCCTGCAGAGAGGTCGTGGTCACTATCGGGATGGGAGGCAGGCCAGGAATGACACTAACGTCGTCAAACCAAGCGCTGCCCTCTTGGGAAGCCAGCGCTACCCAAGCAAGCTGGCCCTCGCTCGCCGACGGGGTTGAGGTGATCGACTTATAGAACTGGTCGTTCAGCCAATATCCAATGCGCACAGTGTTGGCGTCGGGGAGTTCGTAGGTGATCCGTACTTTCACCCAGGTCAGCAGCGGATAGGTGGGACCTGCGCTGTCCGTAGTGAAGGCGCCGCTCGCGTCAAAATATGCGAGATCGCGGCTTGGGGTGGTCCAACTGGGACTCGTGCCCAACTCCACGTCTGCACGGAAGGGGTGGCACCCGCTTAACGATTCGTTGCCGTTCCTGGCATAAAACTGAATTGTGTATGGCGGGGCGACGGGGATTTGGCGGTACATGAGCGCAGCATTGCAGCCGCCAACGGCGCCAGTCATCTGCACGGACTGCGTGGGGGAAACGGACGTCGAGTTGACAATGATTGCGGTGTTGTTGCCGCTGGCTTGCCAGCTTGCCGACGGGAACGTACCCAGGGAGTATGATTCGAAATTGTCGACCCAGCCTGAGGAGAAGTTGGCCGTCACCGTAGTGTTTGCGGCCGGCATCGTGATCGTCGTCGACGCAGAGTTGGGGTTCGTTACGGTCGCGCCCGTCCAGTTGACAAACGACTGGCCCGCCGGCGGCGGGTTGGCCGAGATGCTCACCACGGTGCCAGCCGTATATAAGCCACTACCGCTGCCGTTGACCACGGTCAGCGCATATGTCGTCATCGCCGAGAAATTTGCCGTGTAGGTGGCACCGCCCGATGGCACCGTGATGGTGCGGGGATTCTGAGTGTTCCCATCGCTCCAGCTCGTGAAGCTCCAGCCACTGTTCGGGCTGGCTGAAATCTGCTGTTGGGAGCCAACGGGATACGTGCCGCCGCCGCCTACCGTGCCTCCGTTCGACGGGCTCGCCTGCATGGTGATGGTCGCCGTCGACTGTTGGAAGTTGGCTGTGTAGGTGGCACCGCCCGATGGCACCGTGACGGTCCGCGGATTCTGCGTGTTTCCGTCGCTCCAGCCCGTGAAGCTCCAGCCGCTGTTCGGGCTGGCTGAAATCTGCTGTTGGGAGCCAACGGGATACGCGCCGCCGCCGCCTACCGTGCCTCCGTTCGACGGGTTCGGCTGCACGGTGATGGTCGCCGTCGATTGTTGGAAGTTGGCCGTGTACGTGGCGCCGCCCGATGGCACCGTGATGGTGCGAGGATTCTGAGTGTTCCCATCGCTCCAGCTCGTGAAGCTCCAGCCACTGTTCGGGCTGGCTGAAATCTGCTGTTGGGAGCCGACGGGATACGTGCCGCCGCCGCCTACCGTTCCCCCGTTCGACGGGTTCGCCTGCACGGTGATGGTCGCCGTCGATTGTTGGAAGTTGGCTGTATAGGTGGCGCCGCCCGATGGCACCGTGACGGTCCGCGGATTTTGCGTGTTTCCGTCGCTCCAGCCAGTGAAGCTCCAGCCACTGTTGGAGCTAGCTGAAATCTGCTGTTGGGAGCCAACGGGATACGTGCCGCCGCCGCCTACCGTTCCCCCGTTCGACGGGTTCGCCTGCACGGTGATGGTCGCCGTCGATTGTTGGACCGTCACGATAGCCGTATTGCTGTTAACCGTGCTCCCGCAGGCGCTAGTCACCAACCCCCAGTACGAGGTGGTGGCGGTCAGCGGCCCAGTGCTGAAGGACGCCGAGTTGGTGCCTATCGGAGCTGAAGTATCCCCGCTGTTGCCCTGATACCACTGATAGCTCAGCGGCTGTGTGCCGGAAGCCGTGACGCTCAAGTTTGCGCTCTGACCGCTGTTGATCGTCTGACCCGCCGGCTGGACCGAAATGGTCGGGATCGCGCAGACCAGAGTGGTGAACGACGAGGTCGTCGGAGACGCGGCCGAACCCGTATCATTCTTTGCACGGATATACCAGTTGTAGGTTGTTCCACCGGGCAGGGTGGACAAGAAAGGGTAGCTCGTCAAAATCGTGCTGGCAAAGTAGTTCGGCGGCGACGCGGTACCGAAGAAGACATCATATGACTTCGCTCCGCAGGCGGCATTCCAAGTCAGCGTCGGCGTGAGGGAAACTCCCGTCGCGCCGTTGGCCGGCGATAGTGGTGCGGGCGACGACGGCGGGCCTGGCTGGATCTGGAATTGCGCCACGTTGGAACTCTTGGTGCCCGGGTTGGACACCTCGACGCTGACCGTGCCGGGCGACGTTACAGCGTTGGCTGGGACAGTAACTTGGATGAATGAATCACTGGCGGCCCATTTAGGCAACTTCGCGCCGTTAAAGGAAACCCACGAGATGGGCGCAAAGCTTTGGCCATTCACCGTGAGGTTAAATGATGCGCTGCAAGCGGTGGTTGCAGAAGGAACAAGACCCGAAATTGCGGCTGTGGGGCCATAGAACGATGCCCAAGCTGGCAGCAAATTGTAGGCGTCGACTGATCCCAAGCCAGTCACAGGATCGTATCCGGGCCCGGCGGTGTAGCCAAACTGGTAGGGCGCCGTGGACGGACAGTCTTTAGACCCGGGCACACACGGTACAATGTTGTTGCCTGGAGCTGTGATGTCATGGAAGGCGTTAGAACCCGCCTTCGCGTATAAGAGGGTATTGATGTTGCCTGCCCAGACGGGGTCATAGCTCACGGACGAGTTCAGCAGCGCGATCATTCCTGCGAAGAGGGGGGCCGAGAAGGAAGTACCGCCAGCATTGGCTTGGAGAGATCCGTTGTAGGCGTACGCGAACGGATCATGATACCCGGAGGCCGCCAATGAAACGTCGGGGACCTCGCGAGTTCCGTTCGCCGGAACACCCACCCACGTCTGCCAGTTCGGTGTCGGGAAGCAGGGCGTCGATCCGCACAGCAGACTGCTCTTACCGCCTCCTGTCGCAGAGAGCCCTCCATACTTCGTATCGTTCCAAGCAGTCTCCGGGATGTAACTGGTAGCCGAGCCGCTGGGGCTCCAGTACGAGCCATTTCCTTCCACAAATTCGGTACCGCCGACACCTGTAACCTCCGGAAACGCCGCCGGCAGGCCGACAGCAAGCCCGCCTTGAGCAGCGCCAACGGTCTGTGTGTCGCAAGCTGCTGCGCCCCAGTCGCCAGAAGAAGCAATGAGGGTGATGTTTTTGGCGTTCGCCTCCTGGGCAGTGTATCGATGGCTGTTGACCCTCGCGATCGGAGCTGCGGCCTCGCAATCAGCCCAACTCATGCTAATGATCTCCCCGCGGGCATTGTCAACCGCATCGCTCACTGCAGCCCACGTGATCGGGTTGCTCGCGTCGGTGTCGAGTACAAGTTGTGCGAGGGGCGCTAGCGCGCTTACCATTTCCAAATCCAAGGTGGCTTCTAAAGTACCCGCTCCGAGCCCGGGATCTCCATCGGGATAGACCCTTTGTATTTGCAATCCCGCCGGGAGGTTGAAGGTTGTGCGGTAGAGTGCGGTGTCAGAGAGCGAAACGTTGCTGGAGCCGATGATCACGACCGTCTGAGAGAGACCTAACACACCAAGAGTGTAGAAGGGATTGGTATCGTAGATCGTCGCCAGATCGGCAGGAGCCAGGACGCGGTTGCCGCTAAGAAGGTAATCCGGCGTCGCTGGAACGGAGCCGTTGGAAGTCCGGATCGGATTCCGAGGCGGAAAGAAGTCGTCCATGCCCATTACCGCCAGCACCAGCGGCGCGAGAGCCGTTGGCATCGACGGCTCGGATGCATTGGCGAAGTGCACTGCCCCTTTAACCAGGTAGCGGTGGATTTGGGTTCCGAAGGCCCGTTGAACCTGTTCCGCCGTCCCATCGAACCGGATGAAAGTCCTGCTGCGGGCTTCGGCTTTTATTTGAAAGCCCTGGCTCTCCAACCATTGCCGCAGGGCGACTACGTCGTTCGGACTGGCGCCAAAGCGGTCAGCGAACTCTTCCGGAGCCAGCCATTTGTGGTAGTTTGGCGAGGATGGATCCTGCTGCTCGGCAAGCAGCAGATCCAGGTCGGTCTGCTGCTCCGGAGTGCGCCGGATCGTCAGCATCATTCCCCGTAGCGGGAAGTCGGGTTTCACTGAACCTCGGTCGTACTCGGCCCTCGCAAGAGAATGCAGATTACCTGTGACAGTGATAGTTGCAGTCTGAGCGAGCACCATCGAGCATCCGGCCCACAGCACTCCAGCCAAGCAAATCGTCGTAACATTCCAGCGGCTAACAAATGTTAGATTCATCGAACCTCACTCCTTACTGCCATCTGCCGACGATCGCCGCGAGGCCGGCCGAAAGCGTTATGCCGAAGACTACGAATGAGAGAAGTTTTCGCAAAAATCGCGGCTTGATCATGGAGTTGGTCCTCCTTGGTCGCGCTGGGATCACAGTCCCGCGCCCGATAACTAACGCGGCAAGAGCCGCCTGGATAGTGCGGCCATATCGTTGGGTGGGCACCATACCGAGTACCTCCTGGATTTTCTACTCAACCCCAGCGGGCCATAGAAAGCAGCGTTTCCGTGGGTCGGCCGCTCCTTGGCGCGCAGCGTACCGATTGAGCTGTTCTCATACCATCACGCGCAAGTCCGCCGCGAAAAGTGTCATGCCGAGGCATGATTTTCTCGGAAAAGCCGAGGGACCACGCGTGGGACCATTGAATCCCCCCGCGCAACCGTATAAAATCTCTTCAGTCAAGGAGTTGACCAACGTGTCCGACGCCGGGGTCGTAACTCGCCTCCTCCGCGCATCCGGTCAAGGCGACCGTTCCGCCGAAGCCGAGTTGATCGCCCTGGTCTATGGTGAGCTGCGCCGCCGGGCAGCGGTCTACATGCGCGGGGAGCGGCCGGACCACACTCTCCAACCCACTGCCCTTGTGAACGAAGCATATCTGAGACTCATAGGTCACGGCGGCGACTGGCAAAACCGCTCCCAATTCTTTGGTGTGGCGGCCCGGCAAATGCGGCGGATTCTGGTGGACCATGCGCGCAAACACAGTGCCGTAAAGCGGGCCGGAAGGGAGATTCGCGTGTCCTTCCGTGATGTGCTCGCGACGGCCACAGAGCAGCCCGCTGATCTGGCCGCGATCGACGAGGCGCTCGAACGGCTTGCCAGTGAGTATTCGCGCCAAGCCAAAGTAGTTGAACTCAGGTTCTTTGGGGGCTACGCTGAGGATGAGATAGCCGGAATTCTCGGGATCTCCGTCGAAACCGTCAAGCGCGACTGGAAGTTCGCCAAGACGTGGCTAAGCCGCGACCTTAGGCAGGCGCCATGAACTCAGAAAACACCCGGCAGCGCATCATGGAATTGTTCGAGGCTGCCTTGTTCGAGGAACCTTCCAAACGTACGGAGTTTCTTCGCAGTGCCTGCGGAAACAACCCGCAGCTTTTCGCCGAGGTGAGCTCACTCGTCGCTGAGTCCGAGCGGATGGAAGAGACCTCGCAACCTGCGGCGACTACCCCAATCGCTGCTCTACAGCCGCTGCCCGGGTCTGCACCGGTCGCGCCTGTCCTGCAGCAAGTCGGCCGATACGCGATCGGCCGCGAATTGGGACACGGGGGCATGGGGGTCGTCTTCGAGGCCCACGATCCTCTAATCGGCCGCACGGTCGCCCTCAAAACCATCCGGCTGGAAGGCCAGGGAACCCCTGCCGAACGCGAGTGGTTGAGGGAGCGCCTGTTCCGCGAAGCCCGGTCCGCCGGCTTGCTGTCGCATCCGAACATCGTCACAATCTTCGATTCCGGCTTGCACGAAGACTTGGCTTTCATCGCCATGGAATATGTGGACGGCCCCACGCTGCAACATCTCCTGGCGGCGCCTGAACGCATGGATCGCCGGGACGTGCTGCACATCCTCCAGCAGGTGGCGACAGCGTTGGACTACGCGCACGAAACCGGGGTTGTCCACCGCGACATCAAGCCGAGCAATATCATGCTGCACGGCAAAACGGTGAAAATCACCGACTTCGGTATCGCCAAGGTCACGCACACGCAGCAGTACACCGCCGCCGGGATGGCAATGGGCACGCCGAACTACATGTCCCCGGAGCAGATTCAAGGTCAGCCCGTCGATGGCCGTTCCGACCAATTCTCGCTCACCGTCGTCGCCTACGAAATGGTGACCGGGGAGAGGCCGTTTCAGGGAGAGTCTTTGGTCACCCTGGTGCATCAGATCGTTTACGCGGACAGGCCGCAAGCTGTAGTCGCCGCTCCGGATCTGCCGGCGAAGGCCGACGAAGTTCTCCGACGCGGCCTCGCCAAGTCCCGCCGGAACCGCTTCGCCACCTGCGCGGAGTTCGTGCAGCGGCTCGAGGAGGCGTTGACGCCGCCGCACCCGCACGTGAAGCAATCGTGGCAGCGGGTAGCCGGTAGTTCCCTGCTGCTCCTATTGGCTGCCGGGGCACTCAGCTTGGCTCCGGAGCGGCGCCCCAGCCCGCCTAAAGTCTCTGGCGTGACGCCGCTCGCTGTGCCCCTGCCAATCGACTCCCGGCATTTAGTGTTGCATCGGGACTTCGACAAACTCGGCCTCAGAACGGAGGCGTACCTGGACAATCGCCCGTCCAATCCACACCACGCGGACCAGGACATAACTTGGCGTAACGCGGCCGCCCAAGTCAGCGGCGTCACGGGCGTGGTCACCGCGGCCGGAGGCTGGGGCCACAGCCTGGCCGTGGAGAGCGACGGAAGCGTGTGGGCGTGGGGCGGGAATTTAAGCGGACAGATCGGCGATGCGACCACGAACGATCGCCCGACGCCCGTCCGGGTCGGCGGTTCTACCCTGGCAGGTGTCACTGCGATTGCCACTGGGAGTTGCGACAGCTTGGCCCTAAAGAAAAGCGACGGCAGCGTGTGGTCTTGGGGCTGCAATGACCAAGGACAACTCGGCGACGGGACCACTCTCGACCGCCACATCCCGATTCAGGTGCCTGGGCTTTCCGGAATCGCGGCCATCGCCGCCGGTGGTTGGCACTCCTTGGCGCTGGGACGCGACGGGAGAGTCTGGGCTTGGGGGTCGAACTCGAACGGCCAACCTGGTGACGGAACCGCCACCGGTCACCCGGCACCTGCCCCGGTTGGCGGACTCACGGGCGTGGTGGCCGTCTCCGGAGGCGGGACGCACAGCCTGGCGTTGAAAAGTGACGGTAGCGTCTGGGCCTGGGGGTCGAACTCGAACGGCCAACTTGGCGACGGCACTACAGCGCACAGCCCCGCGCCCGTGCGGGTCGGCGGCCTCACGGATGTGGTCGTTGTCGCAGCGGGCGCCCACCATAGCCTGGCTCTGAAGCGTGACGGGAGCGTCTGGGCCTGGGGATCGAACTCCTACGGGGAACTAGGCGATGGGACCACGACGGACCGGCTGACGCCGGTTAAGGTAAGCGGGCTCTCGGGCGTGGTCTCCATCGCCGCCGGGGCTCAGCACAGCTATGCTCTGGAGCGCGACGGCAGCGTGTGGGCGTGGGGACAGAACGACTACGGTGAGATCGGCGACGGTACTTGGGGGACACAACGCCTGTCGCCGGTTCCGGCAAGCGGCCTGTCCAGTGTAGTTTCCATCTTCGCCGGCGGGCAGCACGGCCTGGCGCTGAAAAAGGATGGCAGCCTCTGGACGTGGGGCTGGAATGATCATGGCCAGCTCGGCAGGGAATCGGTCCGAGCTTTAAGAAGTGTCGGCTCGATAACCATGACTCACGGCGCCAACAAGAGTTCGGGCGCGGCCTACAAGATGGCGGACACCGGTTTTCCTTGGATCCAATTCGACCAGGAAGCGCACAAACTTCTTCTTCATCCCGGTAATTTCGGCACTTCTCAGTGGGCCGCCGCGCTCGGTTTCGACGTCCCGGAAGACGGCCCATACGCGATCAGCGGGACATTCCAGCGCGCAAACAGCTCCTCGGTAGCGGGAGACGGGGTGGACGCGGCGGTGATTCTGGACACGGACGCGGCCCACCCGCTCTGGGCCGGGCACATCGCCGCACGCGAGCCCGCCCCAAGGCCCTTCTCGATCCGCAAGCCATTGCTTCGAGGCCAAGTGCTTCGCTTCGTCGTATTCAGCGGCCCAGAAGGGAAAGACGGTATGTTTGACGAAACATTCCTGGTTGCCACGATTGACCGCTGAGGAATCCACCTGCCAGCGCGTGCAATGAGAAAGGCCAGGCGGACGCGCGGAGGATGACGTCCGCCGGCAGGTTAGCCCTCGGGAGACATTGTATCTCGCCGAACCACTCGCACAAAGCCGCTCGATGAACGCGAAGGCAATCAAAGTAGCCCTCGACTACGATCACGGTCGGGCTACCGGTCGCTTATGGAGCATGGCTCACCTCCAGGGCGGATGCGATACCCGCCGCATCGAAATACTCGTGCGCCACCCATGCCGCGGCCTCCGGCACCGCGCGTCGCACCGGTTCGGATAACCCGGGACAGACTTCCGCGGGCAAGGGGCCCGTCTGGCACGCGAGCACCCGCACCTCGACGCCGGTCTGCTGCTGCAACTCGCGCAGCATATTGGATGTGGGCAACTGGTGCATGGAAAAATCGTCCAGTTTGACCACGGGGATTTCGGCCGGGTCGATTTCGAACCACTCGCCCGGCTCCCGCCCGAAATCCACCGCGTCTAGAATCAGCAGCCGCCGCGGGCGCACCGGACTCAGGCAAATGGTGAACAGCAGATTGCGCACTCCCGTTCCGGCATCGAGGAGGCAAACGCTGCCGGGCACGTCGAAGTGCGTCTCGAGGTATTCGGTCAGCGCGCACCCGAAGCCGTCATCGCCGAAGAAAACGTTGCCGATGCCGAGGATCAGCACAGGCTTCGAGCAGAACTCGGGAAAAGCGTCTTCTTCCATAGTTGCCATGACGGCCTCCGTTACCTTAACCGTGGGGCGGCCCCCCCGGTCCGCGGCCGACGCCCCCGTCGGCCTTCTTGCATCGGCCGGATGTTGATTCCGCGGGCGACTGCGGGTCCAGGGGGACCCGCGCGGACCAGGGGGTCCGCCCCACAATACTTAGTTTGCGAGCGAATCGAGCAAGCGCCCCTTGGCGTCGAAGATGTCCAGCTTCACCGACATCTTTCCGTCCAGCCGGTGCGTGGCGCACGACAGGCACGGGTCATAGGCGCGGATGGCCATCTCCACCGTGTTCAACACCCCCTGGTCGTATTGACCGCCGTGGATCAGGCTTTTGGCGGCCTGCGTCACCGACAGGTTGATGGGAGCGTTGTTATGAGTAGTCCCGACGATCAGGTTCATGTTGGTGAGCATGCCGTCGGCATCGGTCTCGTAATCGTGAATCAGCGTGCCGCGCGGCGCTTCCGTGCAACCGACTCCGCGCGCCGCGCGCGGCGTCACTTTCACGCGCGTCTCGGGGCAGGTGATGTCCGGATCGTCCAGCAGCCGGATGGCGTTCTCGGCGTTATAGAGCAGCTCGATCAGGCGGGCCCAGTGATACAGCAGGGTGAGCTGCGCCGGGCGGCCGAACTTCCGCCGGAATTCCTCGAGTTCCGCTTGCGCCAGGGGCGTGTCGATGAAGTCGCAAACGTTGATGCGAGCCAGCGTGTTGGCGCGGTACAGGCCGGGCGCGTTATCTTCCAGCGAGAAGCCGCCGCGCTTTTTGGCGTACGGGAACTTCAGGTAGCTCCACGACTCGATGTGTTCCCCGATGAACTCGGTATACCGGTCATACGGGAAATCGTCGAAGGAGCCGTCGCTCGCCATCAGGCGCAGCTTGCCGTCATAGAGATTGAGAGCGCCGTTATCCTTGACGGTTCCGATGAATCCGCTGGTGATGACACCCAGCGACTTCACCACGTCGAGGTACTTGGGGAACACGCTCTCTTTGGCAAACGCGATGGAGAACTTGGCCAGCTCCAGGGCCTCATCGGCCATCTTGCGCAACTGGTCGCGCTCGTCCTTCGCCAGCGGTTTGCTGAAGCCCCCGGGAACCGCGGCCTGCGGATGGATGGCCTTGCCCGCGATAATCTCCAGCATTTTGGCGCACATGTGGCGCACGCGGACCACGCGCCGGGCCACCTCGGGCGCGGCCTGCAAGACGCCGATGACGTTGCGCACCGAATAATCGGCATCCGGGCCCAACAGGAAGTCGGCGCCGGCCAGGAAGTAGAAGTGCAAGATGTGCTCTTCCATGTAGGCGATGCTGTTGCACAGCTCGCGCAGCTTGGCCCCCGCCGGGGGCGGCTCGACCCCGAAGACGGCGTCGCAGGCCTTGGCCGCCGCCAGGTGGTGCGACCACGGACAGACGCCGCAAATGCGCGGGGTGATGCGCGGCATGTCTTCCACAGGCCGCCCCATGCAGAAGCGCTCGAACCCGCGCAACTCGATGACATTCACGCGGGCCAGGTTCACATCGCCGGCATCGTCCAGTTGGATGGTGATCTTGGCGTGGCCCTCAATTCTCGTCACAGGCTGAATTACGATGGTCTTTCCCATGGCTCACCTCTTGGGCGCCGGCCGCAGGCGGCCCGCACCGGAAAATCGGTTGAATGTCGCGGCCCGGTCCGGAATCTGTTTCGGATCGAGGCCAATAGTAGAAAGCGCGCCCATCATGTCCACCATGGGGTTGGCCTTCTCCGAGATCGGTCCGAAGCACCCTTCGCACGGCATATACGCGCGGATGCATCGCGGCGTGCCCTCGCTGCCGCCGCAGCCGGAGCGCGTGGCCGGACCGTTACACAGAAATCCCTGCTCCATCAAGCAGCGCATCTGGTTCAGCGGAGCGCCCGGAGTGAACGTGGGTCCCTCCAGCCGCCGCCGCAGCGTCGAGGTGGCCTTCTTCTCGCGGATGGTGGGGCATTCGTCGCATACGCTCTTGGTCGACAGCGTAAACGGGCGGCCTTCCAGCAACGCGTTGAGCGCGCCCGCGACCATCTCCGGCGTGGTGGGGCACCCGGGCAGCATCAAATCGATCTTCACCACTTCGCTGACGGCGTACACACGATCGGTCAGGGCCGGGATTTCCTCGTGGGGGAATCCATTCCTGTCGGTCGTGACGCTCTCGCGGTAGACCTTGGTCAGCAATTCCTCGGTGGAGCACAGGTTGGCCAGCGCGGGGACGCCGCCATAACAGGCGCAGGACCCCAGCGCGATCAGCGTCTTGCATTTCCGGCGCATCTCCTGCGCCAGCAGCTTGTGCTCATCGCTGCGGATACCGCCGGAGATGAGGCCCACCTCCGCCTCCGGAATTTCCATTTCCGCTTTTTCGCCGGTCTGACCATACAGCTTGTGGTCCATCAGCACCGGCATGTGGACAATCTGCACTTTTTCCAACAAGTCCAACAATGGTTCGCCGATATCGAGGATTGTCACCTCGCATCCGCCGCAGATTGCGAACCACTCTTCGGCTAAACGGGCTGCCATGTTACACCTCTCTTTCCCACATGAATTTCCTGCCGTTCACTATTCGATAGCTCTTCATCGAGACTCCCTGGCCGTCTCCGCTATGACTTGTAAGGACTGGGACCCAGCCGCTTGATTTGGTCGGTGAACTCCGTCATCAGCTTGGCGAACTGCGGCCCCTCTGACGCCGATACCCACGCCAGTTTGAATCTTTCCTCCTCGATCCCGAAGTCCTGGAGCATGAGCGTGATCGCCTCCGCCCTTCTGGCCGCCTTGAGATTCCCGTCTTGATAGTGGCAGTCGCCCGGATGGCAACCGCACATGACGACCCCGTCCGCGCCTTTCGTCAGAGCATCGATCACCAGGTTCGGATGCACCATTCCCGAACACATCACCCGGATGATCCGCACGTTCGCCGGGTACTGGCAGCGCGATATGCCGGCCAGATCCGCGCCCGTATAGGAACACCAGTTGCAAGCCAGCGCCAGAATGATCGGCTCAAACTCCTGTTCCGCCGCCAAACCCATGGTCACACCACCTCCAGCGCGGCAGACACTTGCGCCGCCAGTTGTTCCAGCTTGAAGCCTCTCACCACAATTCCGTTCTTGGGACAGGTTGCCTGGCAGGTGCCACAACCCTTGCACAGGCTCTCGTTCACCTCAACCATCTTTTTGACCGAGCCGTTTCTGACATACTCGACCAAGGTCAGCGCCTTGTAAGGGCAGGGATCGACACAATACGCGCAGCCGTCGCAGTTTTCAACCACGACGGACGATATCGTGCCCTCCAGCTCGACATAGTCCTTGCTCAGAATGGCGCTGGCCCGGGCCGCGGCAGCCTGTGCCTGGATGATGCTTTCGTCGATGGACTTCGCCGCGTGCGCCAGGCCGCAAACGAAAACGCCGTCGGTGGCGAAGTCCACGGGCCTGAGCTTCATATGGGCTTCCAGGAAGAAGCCGTCCTGATTCCGCGGAATCTTCAGGAGTTGCGCGATCTCCTGGTTTCCTGCGTCCGGCACAATGCCGGCCGAGAGGACCACCAGATCGGCCTGAATCAGGATCTCCCGCTCGAACAGCGGCGAGTAAACCGTCACATCCAGACGCCCGCCGTTTCCGGCCACCTCCGGCTTTCTGTCTTCCTCATATCGCAGGAAAACCACTCCCTGTTCCCGCGCCTTGGAATAATATCCTTCCCGGAAACCGTAGGTGCGTATATCCCGGTACAGGACATAGACATTCGCGCTGGGATTCTGCTGCTTGATCTTCAGGGCGTTCTTGACCGCCTCACTGCAGCACACGCGCGAGCAGTAGGGCCTTTCCTTATCGCGCGAGCCTACACACTGGATCATGACGACGGTACCCGAGATCGCTTCGTGTCCGGGGTCGCTCAACCGGGATTCCAGCTCCAATTGGGTGATGACATCCGGGTTGCCGTTTCCGCACCCGTATTCCTTGGGCTGGTACTCGCTGCCGCCGGTCGCGACGATCGCCACTCCATGCTCGACCGTCTCGACTCCGTGGCCGTTGGAAATGGTTGTTTTGAAATTGCCGATGGATCCGTCGATGGCCATAATTCTGGAGTTGGTGAATAAGCGAATATTCCGGTCGCCGCTCACTTTCCCGATCAGGTTCTTCAGCTCTTCCTGCGGCTTCTCGCCGTTGAACAGGTAGCGAATGCGCCGCAGATTTCCGCCCAACTCCTTTTCCCGCTCGACGAGGTGCACTTCGACGCCCTGCGCGGCGAGCTCCGTGGCGGCGACCATGCCGGCCAGCCCGCCGCCGATCACCAGGGCAGCTTTCTTCACCGGTACCCGCCTCTTCTGGAGAGGCTCGAGCAATCGGGCCTTGGCGACCGCCATGCGAACCAGGTCCTTGGCCTTTTGGGTGGCTTTCTCATGCTCGTGCATGTGCACCCAGGAGCACTGGTCGCGGATGTTGGCCATCTCGAACAGGTAGAAGTTGAGCCCGCCCTCGCGGCAGGTGTTCCGGAACAGCGGCTCATGCGTTCGCGGCGAGCAGGACGCCACGATCACGCGATTGAGATGATGGTCGCGGATCTGTTGTTTGATGCGCTCCTGGGCGTCGTTGGAGCAGGTGTACAGATTGTCCTCGGCATACTCCACATCCGCAAGAGTCTTGGCATATTCCACCACGCCGGGCACATCCACCACCCCGGCGATATTGGTTCCACAGTGGCAGACAAAGACTCCGATCCGGGCCGGCTGGCCGCTCACGTCGATTTCGGGAGGATATTGCCTGGCCGCGATCAACGAGCCCTTGGCTTCTTTCAGGAGCGCCAGCACGTTGGACGCGGCTGCGGACGCCTGCATCACGGTTTCAGGGATGTCCTTGGGCTCGGTGAACGTGCCGCCAACATAGACTCCCTCCCGGGACGACTGCGCCGGAGAAAAGACCGAGGTCCGGCAGAAGTTGAATTCGTTCAACTCAATGCCAAATACCTCGGCCAGGCGCTTGCTGTCACGGGGCGCCTGCATGCCGGTCGATAAGACCACCAGGTCGTATTCGCGGGTCTTCTTCCGGTCCCCTTCGCCAAGGTAATGGATGATCGGATTGCCGGTCCCGGGCGCCTCCTCTATGGACACCGGGCGGGACCTGATGTAATTCACTCCCCGGGCTTTCGCCCGCTCGTAATACCCCTCAAAGCCCTTGCCGAATGCGCGCAGATCCATGTAGAAGATGTCGCACTGCACGCTGTCGCCGACGTGTTCCTTGGCCATCAACGCTTCCTTGGTGGCGTACATGCAGCAGACGCTGGAGCAGTAGTCGCGCTCACAATCGCGGGAACCGACGCACTGGATGAAGGCAATCCGCTGTGGCTCACGCTGGTCGCCGGGGCGCTGGACGTGGCCGGCATAAGGTCCCGAGGCGGACAGGATCCGCTCGAACTCCAGCGCGGTGATCACGTTCGGGAATCGCCCGTAGCCGTAGCGCGGCAGCGACGCCGGATTGAAGGGCTCAAACCCCGGAGCCAACACCACCGCGCCGGCCGTCACCTGGCGGCGCTCTTCGCGCATGCCAAAATCGATCGCGCCGGCTTGGCATTGGTCGGCGCACATGTGGCAATCGGAGCAGATGCCGCAACTGAGGCAGCGGCGCGCTTCCGCCACGGCCTGCTCCTCGGTGTAACCGGTCTGAACCTCGTCAAAAGACTTGGCGCGCTCGGCGGGATCGAGCGCTGGCACCGCAACCTGGCGCTGCGTCTGCCAACCGGCCGTATCGACCACGTACTGGGTCGGGTATGGGCCTTCGAGCTCGCGTCCCGCCCGCAGGTCCTGCCCGTTGAGCCAGCGGTCGATCGAAATGGCCGCCTTCTTGCCGGCCAGCATGGCCGTCACCACGACGTCCGGACCGGTCACGCAATCGCCGCCGACAAACACTCCCGGCACGGCGGTCTCCAGGGTGACGGGGTCCGCGGATAGCGTACCCGATCTGGTCGCATCGAGCCCCAGCCGCTCCCCCAACGTCGCCACATCCGGGGTCTGCCCGATGGAAACGATGACCGTATCGCAGGGGAGGGCAAACTCCGAGCCGGGGATCGGCTGCGGAGCGGGCCGCCCGCTGGCGTCCGGCGCGCCGAGCCGCATGCGAACGCACTGCAGAGCCGCCAGACGCCCGTCTGCCGCTGCCTGGAACAAGCTCGGCGCGGCCAGCACTACCAGCTTCACTCCCTCATGCTCGGCATCTTCGATCTCGCGCGCATTGGCCGGCATTTCGGCCCGCGTGCGCCGGTATACGAGGGTGACTTGCGCGGCTCCGCAGCGGAGCGCCGTGCGCGCCGCGTCGAGGGCAGAGTTGCCGCCGCCAATCACCAGCACACGGCGGCCGACTTCTTGCGGCCCTTCCAGGTTGACGCGCCGCAGAAACTCCAGGCCGCCGATTACGCCCGGCAGGTCATCCCCCGGCACCGAAAGCCGGCGCTCGAGATGGGCGCCGATGGCGACGAACACCGCGGCGTATTGCCGCCGCAGTTCGTCGAAGCGGATAGCCCGGCCGACCGGCGTATCCACGCGAATCTGGATGCCCAGGGCGGACAGCCGTTCCAACTCGGCATGCAGCACCGGCCGCGGCAGCCGGAACGAGGGAATACCCACCGCGAGCATCCCGCCGGCCACCGGCAAGGCCTCGAACACTACTGGTTGATAGCCCTTCTGGCGAAGGTGGTAGGCGCAAACCAGGCCCGCGGGCCCGGAGCCGACAATCGCAATCTTCTCCGGCCGCTCCGGTACGCTGGGCTTGGGGAACTGGTAATCGGGACGCCGGTCGGTCACGAAGCGCTTCAGCGCCGGCATGTTGATCCGGTCGTCCACAAACCGGCGGGTGCAGGCCGTTCCGCAGGGATGCGTGCAGACCCGGCCGCAGATGGACGGAATGGGATTGTCCCGGAGGATGACCTCGAGCGCCTCATCGAAACGCCCTTGCGCAACCAGCGCGACGTATCCCTGCGCGCTCTGATGGATGGGACAGCCTGCCTGGCACGGAGATGCGCCGCGCCGGGAAATCGCAAAGACATTGGGGACGGCTTGCGGGTAGGGCCGGTAAACGGCCTTGCGCTGGCCGAGGCCGAAATCAAACTCGGAAGGCAGCGTCACCGGGCAGGAAGTGGTGCACAACCCGCAGCCGGTGCACTTGGTCTCGTCTACGAACCGCGGACGCCGCTTGACCGTAATCGCGAAGTGCCCGGCCTGCCCCTCGACGCGTTCCACATCGCTCAGGGTGAGGATCTCGATATCGCGATGCCTGCCGATCTCCACCAGCCGCGGCGCCATGGTACACATGGCGCAGTCATTGGTCGGGAACGTCTTATCGAGCTGGGCCATCCTGCCGCCGATGGCGGACTTGGTTTCGACCAGATAGACCTTGATGCCTGCATCCGCCAGATCCAGCGCGGCTTGCATCCCCCCGATGCCACCGCCCACCACCATCGCGGCGCCCACAGCGGAGTTTTGATCCTGGGCATTCATGCTGCCTTTTCCTCCCCAGCCATGAGGCTCTTCAGGGCCCTTTCCTTCACCGCGGTAAAGTAGAGCGCCAGAGGACGATAAAGCATGTGCGACGACCTTCCGAACGGCACCTCCACGAGCAGCATCGGAACCACGATCATGAGGTGAACGGCGTAGGCATAATGCGCGCCTAACCCCAATCCCACATACCTGAGAACATGGACCGCCATTCCACTCAAAGCTGTCAGAAGGAGGAGCAGCGGCAGTATCAGATCGCCTAACCCGGACTTCCCGTAGATCGGCTCGCGCTTCCTGGCCCGCTCGATCAGAATATCGAGCGAACCCAAGAGGAGAAAAGCAGCTCCCATGTAGCCGAGCCATCTTTGCGGGTTATAGAGAGCATATATTTTGTCGGTCTGGAACCATCTAAGGAAGAAAAACTTGATGACGAACATGAGGCAGCACCCAAACGCGAGAAGCCAATGCATGATCCATCGCCGCCGCTGGATGGTTGCGGGGCACTTAAGGATCTGCTTATGGGTGACCATCTGCAGAAACATGGTTTTAGCTTCGGCCAGATAGAACTTCACAGGGATGGCCGCGTGGGGGCCGCGACGCATCGTAAGTGAGAGCATGCGTGCCGCGTGGGATGCGATGAAAAACGCCGGTAGCAGGAAAACGGCCAGCGTAAAATACGTGATCCGGTTGAACATGTGCTCCAGTCCCATGGACGTGGAGCGAAAAATCGATATGTCCAGATGCTCGATATACAGGTGATAGAGAATGATGAGTACCAGCACCAAGACTGCTGCAGACGAGAGTGCTGCTGTTTCCCACGCCGGTGAACGGCAGATTCTTCGGGACAATCCGGTCCAGTCGTACTGCGCCATCAGATAGCGCCGGAGCGTCATCATCGACTCTCGAGGTTTTGCCTCCCTCGGACAAGTGACCGAACAATCTCCGCAGTCATGGCAGAGCCATGGCTCGAGGCTCTGCTGCACGGAGTCCTTCAGTCCCAACACCACGGATTGCATGGTCCTGCGAGGAAACGAAGCGGAATCGGTCGCGAGGTCGCAAACAATTGTGCAGCTACCGCAATTGAAGCAACCGTGTGCGTTGAAGACACCGTATTTGCGAACTTCCGATAGCAGTGACGGATCGGACGTTTCTCTCATATCAGGCTCGTGCGGTGGTTAAGGAGGGCCAGTTCCCCGTCACCCGGCAGGTAATGTGCGACTTGACGCGGGTTGGGGCAGACCGTTCTCAGGTGGGCGAGTAAGGAACCTTCTCCAACAATGGCCGGCTGCGCCATGAGCTTTCGCTCCTCTCAGGCCCTAAAGGCCCCGTAGTGCCGGCCCACCCCGGGTTCCGGGTAATGGTATTACCCCGGCGAAAGTCAACCTGATTAACTATTTCACGGTCCGATTATCCCTGTCAAGGTTTTTTTCAACACTTTTCTTCCACAGGTCGAGGAGAAATCCAACAAAAGACCTTAAACTCCTTTATCCTCTCGAGGCCGTTGGCGCCCACTCACCGCAACTGGCGCAGCTTGCCAATCGTCGGCGGTGGCCCGGAGCTCCAAAATGCTTATGTTTTCAGCCCCTGGAAACCGTGCCATTCTCTCTATGCCACACTATAGACGGGACTTACCTCCGTCACGCTCCTTGCTCGGGGTGGAGCAAAATGCTCCAAGATACTCCCCGGCACCGAGGAGGTTGCCGCGGCCCGCGCCCGGTGGGGACTTCGGGTCCGCCGACGCGCGTGAAATCGAGCTCGGAACGGCCCGATGCGGCCGCGGCGGCCAGAGACAGGCGACCTGGACACCCACCGCGGTTCACATAGCATCGAGATCGTGACAGTTGGCCGAAGGAGTGTCAGGCTCCGACGTGTCCGCAGCCGCACCGCCGCGTTCCCCCGATAAGCCCGAATACCGGTCTGTGATACGATGTCGTCATTCCAAAAGGAGGGATTATGCCCACAAGTCGCGCTTTCGGAGACCCCGATTTGACTCCGGATAATTTCAGCAGCTTCAGCAAGCAGGAGATTTCCGCTGACGCCGCCGCCAAGGGGCTCACGCAATTAGAGCCAATACCTCCACCCAGAAGCACTACCCCGATGGATTTGGCCGTAGTTATCGGCACGGATGCTGCGCAAGCCATCCAGAAGGCCGGCAAGATCGCCTTTCACACCGTCGGTGACACCGGCGGAATTCAGAAACCCGAATTCCAATTTGCCGTCGCTGACGCCATGGCCGGCGATACCGCGAGCGGCGCCTCGTTCTGGTATCACTTGGGTGACGTAGTCTACTATTTCGGCCAGGACCAGTACTACTTCGAACAGTTCTACGATCCGTACCGCAACTATAATGCCCCGATTTTCGCGATTCCCGGTAATCACGACGGGGCAGTCTTCGAGGGCGAAACCACCAAGTCCTTGGACGCTTTTGTAGCCAACTTTTGCACCAGCCAACCCACTAACAGTCACGACAGTCAAGGAGCGGCCCGAACAACCATGGATCAACCGGGCGTCTATTTCACGCTGAACGCTCCGTTTGTGAAGTTCATCGGGCTGTATTCCAACACCAGTGAAGGCGGGACGCAAGGAGTGATCGCCGACCCCACCGTCGGCGACGCCCAGTTGACCTTCCTGCAGCAGCAACTGGCGGCAGCCAAAACCGAGCGGGCCAACGGTCAATGGCGCGCACTGGTCATCGCCACGCATCATCCCCCATTCACCGGCAGCCCGCAACACGTGCCCAGCCCTGCCATGCTCAAGCAGATCGACCAGGCCTGCACCGCCGCCGGCATTCAGCCGGACCTGCACCTCTCCGGCCACGCCCACCTCTACGAGCGATACACGCGGACCGTGGGCGGAAAACAGATTCCCTACCTGGTGGCGGGTATGGGCGGATACTACAACCTGACTGGTTTGAAGCCCGGCAAGGGCTCCACTGCGCCCAAGACTCCTGCCTCCGGCACGGACGCCAGCGGTAACCCTCTCACCCTGGAAGTGTTCAACGATACGACCTTTGGGTTTTTGCGGATAACCGTATCCCCCGCTTCCATTATCGGCGAATTCGTGACGGTTGATCCAACGTCGGGAAAAACCGGCGTGGGCGATAGTTTTACGCTGGACCTTCACACCAACAAAGTTTCGAATGGTGCGTCTGCGGGAAGCGGAGCATCTCCCAAGCCCGCAGCGAAAGGCGCCGCATCTTCCGCGGCATCTTCCAAGGCCAAACCGGGGAGCGGCACATCCGCCAAGAGCGCGCCCAAGGCCGGTGCAACTCCGCCGAAAACCAAGGGTAAGTCGACCCGCGGAAGCAAGAAGTAGGCGCCCGTTAGCCAATGTGCACGCTCTCTGGCCCGAGATTGCTTCTGTTCGGAGCCGCGCGCGTAAGCAAGCGGTATTCGCGCACACAATAACGTCGCTGCGTTTACCTCAATGCCGAACTCCCGCTCAGCTTTTTGCTGGGGATATCGATCCTCACATCGAGCCGAACTCAGGCCAGACCGTGGCGGAGCAACTGTTGTGGGGCGGCGCCAGGTCCCTTTGCGCCGAGATCGTCCGCATGGCGCTCGAACACGTCGATTGGCCCGGGGATGATCCACGCTGGTTCTGGATGCTATGGCGACCTGTGCCCGGACGTGAAGACTACAACACTCAGCCAGCAGGCCGACTGTTGCGAATGCTTCAAGTTGATTCTGGCCCGCTGCGGGCCGCATCACCGCGCCTCCGACTATGGTCAGACCATGCTGCATGAGACTGTTTCGCGCGATCACGGCGTGGGTGTCCAACTCGCCACCATTTTGCTTGATGCCGGAGCCCGCCTCGACGTTCGCGACGGCCTTCTCAAGAGCACCCCGCTCGGATGGGCATGCCGGTGGGGGCGCATCGAGATGGTGAGGCTCTTTCTCGCGTGCGGCGCCGATCCCGTCGAGGCGGACGCGGAGCTGTGGGCGACGCCCCGTGCCTGGGCCGAAATAATGCGCAGGCACGAAATTGTGGAGCTGCTTGATTCCGCCGGATCGGACCTTTCAGCATAGCGAGAGGGCGGACGATCCAAACGGGCGGACTTGCAGCAACTCAGAGCCATCAAATTCTGTCTCGCGGGAACCGCCCAACATGCCGGTTTCCGAAATCCCGGCGGGCCACATGTCATGGTGGGATTCGCGGCCAAGTGGCACGGCGGCCGGCGCATGATAAGATGGCTCTGGCGTTTTCAGGACGCCACCGTGTCCGCGGGAAGGACTGCGTCCCCCCTGAACCTTGAAAGCCGATCGAGTCGTTTTGACCGAACTCTTTTCTGCCCGAGCGAGCGGAGAGTAGTCGCCTCGATTGTTGGTAAGTAATGAGCGGGACCTGATGATAGAGGGCGCTCGCTGCAATCCAGGCGTCGGCTGTTTGGATCGGGAGCCCCTTTCGCTTCGCGCCGAAAGAAACCTCGGCCCACCCAGCATAGCAGGTCAAAGAGGCTTCCTTCGCGCCACCAACGGCCGGGTCGTCCCTCCGCACGCAATTCCGTGGCCGCCGTCTCCCAGGATTAGTCCGGATATGCCCAGTCGCAGCAAGGAGCCTCAGGCAGCGGTCACGAAGACTCGTCCCGCGCGACGGGTCCGCGGCTTATTGCGGATGACGATCTCGACGTCCTGGTTGAGCGAGGTGAGGAACCGCATCAATCGCTCCACGGAGAAGCCTCCCAGCCGGTATTTTGAGAGTGCCGAGACTTTGGGTTGGTTGATGCCTAACTGCTCGGCTGCTTTTCCCTGCGATAAACCGCGCCGCTGCAGAACGTCATTGATCGCTAAAGCGAGGCGGACCTTCGTTTGCCGTTCGTCGGCGTCGGCAAAGCCGAGGTCGGCGAATACGTTCCCCGAACTCCTCACGATCCTTCCGCTACGTCCCGCGCTCGGTTTTGCCATATCGGCCCTCATAGTCCTTCCTGGCCAGCTTTAGACGGCGGGAAACGAGTTCCACATCCGGCCTCGGCGTCTGAATTCCGCTGTGCGACTTTTTCTGAAAACAGTGCAGCACATATACGCCCTTCGGAAATCGGACGGTATAGACGGCACGATAAGTGTTTCCGTCCTGATCTTCCACGACCTCCAGTACGCCTGGGCCCTCGCCCTTCCACGGCTTCCCGCAGGATGCTTCCCGCCAAATTGGGCAATGCTCAGGGCGGTACCAATACCGTCTTTGACCGCCTCGGGAAACGCCAGCAAGTCCCGCTTCGAAGAGCCCACCCAATACAACGGTTCTTCGCCGCGAGCCGGTCTCCGCATCGGGGAGTCATCCCAGTTTTAGGATACCATGAGCCCGCTGCATACCATGAGCCCGCTGCCGGCGAGCGACCCCACACTTCCCCGGTTCGGTGCGATGTCGAACGGGTTCAGGTTCAGTTGGCGATCTTGGAAGAGGTGCACCAAGTCCTGAACCGTCCGGGTTTGCGCGCTGTACCTGATCGCCAATTGACCTAATGCCTCGGATTCACCTCTCATGTTCAAGCCTTTCGGACGGATTGCCGGGTCCACGTGCGGTTTTACGATCACAGCGAATCGCGCCGGCTTTGCGAGCTGGCTAGCGACGCCAGAACGCCTATCGTATCAAGTCGCCAAGGCTTCCGGACGATATCCGAACCCAGAACCTATCCCCCGCCCAAAGACTCGCACGCCAGCGCCGGTTGAAGCCATTCCGATGCATAGGTCCCGTGCCCCCCTTCACGGAATTCACCGGCGCGTATCCTGCCTCGTGCCACCGCGACCCCGAATTCCCACCGCCGCCCTTTCCCGCCCCGCCGTGCCACAATCTCTACTTGAGCCCCGTTTCCTTCGAAGTAGTCGCCGAGTGCCCGCTTCGAAGTAGTCGCCGAGTGCCCGCACACCCGTGCCCGCGCCGGCCTCCTGCACACCGCGCACGGGACCATCGAAACCCCGGTCTTCATGCCCGTGGGCACTCAGGCCACCGTCAAAGGCCTCACCCAGCGCGATCTCGCCGAAGATCTCGGCGTGAAAATCCTGCTGGCCAACACCTACCACCTCTACCTCCGCCCCGGCCACGAGCTCATCCGCAAGATGGGAGGA
>OMOG01000247.1:0-10831 GCA_900290305.1 Candidatus Sulfopaludibacter sp. SbA4 | reverse complement strand
CTGCACCGCTTCATGTCCTGGCCCAACGCCATCCTCACCGATTCGGGGGGCTTTCAGGTCTTCAGCCTGAGCGGCCTTCGCAAGATCACCGAGCAGGGAGTCGTCTTCCAGTCGCACCTCGATGGCGATCTGCACACCTTCACGCCGGAATCCACCGTGGACGCGCAGCTCGCCTTCGGCAGCGACATCCTGATGGTTCTCGATGAATGCACCGAGTATCCTGTGAGCCACGAATTCGCGCGCGAAAGCATGCACCGCACGCTACGGTGGGCGCGGCAGGCTCACGAGCATTTCCGCCGCCGGATCGTGGAGAGCCCCGCGCCTCACGCGCTCTTTCCCATCGTCCAGGGCTCCACAGATGGCCTATAGCCGGTCCTCTACTAAACCCTACGGCGTCACTCGTGAGTGACGAGGCTCGGTTTGATAGCGCGCACTCCGCCGCACACTCCGCCGATTTGCGGAACGCTCGTGGGTGTAATAGAATTAACGGGCACAGAGTAGGGAGCCAGCCATGAAGCAGGACGTTTGGCGGCGTGCGGAGGAATTGTTCCACGCTGCTTTGGAGCGGGATCCCGAAGCACGCCGGGCGTTTCTCAACGAGGCCTGCGGCGAAGATGCCGAACTCCGCCAGCAAGTGGAGATTCTCATTTCGAATGATGCGCATGCGGGCAGCGTACTGGAAAGACCGGTGCCGGCAGATGTCACCGCCACACTAGCCAACGGGTCTCTGGTGGGCCGGCAGTTCGGGCCATATCGCGTCGTGTCCCTTTTGGGCGCGGGCGGCATGGGTGAGGTCTACCGCGCGCACGATACCAAACTGGGACGCGACGTCGCCATCAAGACATTGCCTCAGGAGTTCGCCCGCGATCCGCAGCGGCTTTCGCGGTTCCGCCGTGAGGCGCAGACTCTGGCCTCTTTGAATCACCCCAATATCGGGGCCATTTTCGGTTTCGAAGATTCCGATTACACGGATTTTCTGGTGTTGGAGTTGGTGGAGGGTGACACTCTGCGCGGTCCGCTGGCGGTCGAGCGGGCGCTCGATTACGCGCGTCAGGTTGCCGAGGCTCTGGAAGCGGCTCACGAGAAGGGGATTATCCACCGTGATCTGAAGCCATCTAATGTGAAGGTCACACCCCAGGGAAAAGTGAAGGTTCTGGATTTCGGCCTCGCCAAGGCGATCTGGGGACCGGAAGGAAATCCTGCTCTGTCTCAGTCCAGTCCAACGGGTTTCCACACGTTGGCCGGAGTCATTATGGGGACTCCCGGTTACATGAGCCCCGAGCAGGCACGCGGACAAGCGTTGGACGAGCGCACGGACGTCTGGGCTTTCGGATGCCTCCTGTACGAGTTACTCACCGGTAAGTGCGCCTTCGAAGGAGAGACTGCTTCAGCCAGGATGGTCGCGGTGTTGGAAGAACAGCCGGACTGGACGGCTCTGCCCGCGAAGACCCCTGCGAAAATCCGCAGGCTGCTGCGGAGCTGTTTGGAGAAGGACGCAGCGCTTCGGCTGCAGCACATTGCGGACGCTCGCCGAACCATCGAGGAAGCGCAGCGGGGATGGAACCGCTGGCGAATCGTGGCAATCGCTGCTGCAACGTTAACGTCAATTGGCGTTGGGGCCGCCTTGTGGTTGCGAAACCCGGTCCATACGACGGACTCCTCGCAATGGGTTCCGGTCACTAAGTTCGCCGATTCCGCAACCCAGCCAACGCTTTCGCCGGATGGCCGGATGGTCACGTTTATCCGTGGCCCCTCCACAATCATCGGGCCCGGCCAGATATACGCCAAGATTCTGCCCGATGGCGAGCCGGTGCAACTCACGCATGACAACCTGCCCAAAATGAGTCCGGTTTTCTCGCCGGATGGATCGCGCATCGCTTATACGGCCACCGATTTCAGGGGGTTCCAGTGGGACACCTGGGTGGTGCCGGCGCTCGGGGGTGAGCCGCAACTGTGGCTGAAAAATGCCTCCGGGCTGACCTGGACGGGCCCCCGGTCGGTGCTGTTCTCCGAAATCAAAAAGGGGATCCATATGGGACTCGTCGCCACCGATGAGAATCGGATGTCGCGGCGCGATGTGTATCTTCCCGCTTCCGAACCCGGGATGGCGCACCGATCCTATCTCTCACCCAACGGGAAATGGGTGCTGTTAGTGGAAATGGACGAGGACCACTTATGGGAGCCATGCCGCGTGGTTCCCGCAGACGGAAATTCTCCGGGTCGCAAGGTGGGTCCCCCAGGAGGAGGCTGCACCTCCGGAGCATGGTCGCCCGATGGCAGGTGGATCTATCTCACATCGAATGCAGTAGGGACCAATCACATCTGGCGGCAGCGTTTCCCCAACGGCGTCCCGCAGCAGGTGACTTCCGGACTGACCGAGGAGGAAGGGGTAACGATGGCTCCGGACGGCCGGTCCTTTATCACTGCAGTAGTGCTCCAAAATGCGTCGCTCTGGGTTCACGATGCGCACGGCGAACGCCAGGTTTCCCCTGAGGCCAACGCCTCACAGCCCAAATTCACGCCGGATGGCAAGCAGATGACGTACAGGATCGTGAAGGAGCCTCCCAGCGAATTCGGATTCTACAGAGACTTAGGCGAAGTCCGAATGCTGGACCTGGCGTCCGGACGCTCGGAGCCGGTAGCCGCCGGCTTCGCGGCGCTCGATTATAGCCTTTCCCCCAATGGCCGCGAGGTCGCGATGGAGACCGCGGACAAGGAAGGAAAGCCAAGGCTATGGCTGGCGGCTCTGGATCACAGCTCGCCCCCCCGACAGATTCCCAATGTGGAGGGTCGAACGCCACGATTCGGACCGGGCGGCGAGATTCTGTTTCGCCGCATAGCCGGCAGCCGCATGGAAGGAACCACCGGATATGTGTACGGCGTGCGCCCGGATGGGAGCGGCTTGCGCAAAGTTCTCGAACAACCAGTTTTCTTTATGGGCGGCGTGACGCCAGACCGGAAATCGCTACACGCATGGGCTCCGCTTTCCTCCAATGGCCGGCCGGCTTTTCAAGTCTTCCCGCTTGACGGAGGCCCGCCGGTGGTGCTCGGCGGCGCGGTCAGCTTCAGTTGGTCGCCGGGCGGCGATTCCGTGTCGGTTTCGTCCGCTTTTGGATCTCCAATTCCAGAAGGCCGGAGTTACGTTATACCCCTGGCGCGCGGCCAGATTCTCCCGCAAATCCCGGAAGGCGGATTTCGCTCGGAAGCGCAAGTGTCCAGCCTGCCGGGGGCGCGCAGAATCGATGTCGCCTCGGTCATCGGCTTTGTTGCCGGCGCGATCATACCCGGTCCCTCGCCGGACGTATATGCGTTCTACCGCAGCTCCATCCAGCGGAATCTGTACCGCGTGCCGATTCCCTGAGTTGTTCGGCGGAGCCGGTACAGCGGTCGCCGGCTCCGCTCGGCTAATGGTCACTGTTTTCTGGCTGTGCCGCTTACCGTCAAGCTGGACGCTTGATTGGATTTGCTGGCGATGAAGCGCAATTCCTTGAAATCGGCGCCGGCCGAACCGAAGAAAGTCAACTGCAGCTCCTTATAGCTCGGAATCGTCATTTCTTTTTTGAGTACGCAGACGGTCTGGCCTCCGCCGATGCTCATGGGACTCAGGCTGTACGTCGCGGTCCAATTCGCGACCGGAAAGACCGCTCCGCCAACACTGGCTTGAATCACGCCCTCTGCCGTGCCATCCCCGTTGTAGATCGTCTGGCCGGCCGCGGCAAAGGGCACTCCGCCATATGTCCCGGATGCCTCGAAGCTATAGGCGCCCCGCAAATCCGCATTCGAACAGTCAGCAGCGATGAGATGGGGCACGATCATGCCCGACATCAATATGGTTGCGTAGACGTTGAACTTCCTCATAATGTGCTCTCCTTTCGTTATCGTCCGAGCAGGCTGTATCGTCTTACCTGCTCGCCCTAATAACGGGAATTCGCGCTGAAAGGGGTCACGACACTGCGGAACTCTTGTGTTAAAATCCCGCCATGGCCGGCGAGGTACCACCAGACATCACGGAGAAGCTCGCGGCCTTGGGTACAGGCGATGCGGACGCATTGAACGGTCTTATACCGATTGTGTACCAGGAGCTGCGGCGAATCGCGCGGAAGCAACTGGCGAACCAACCTCCGGGTCACACACTGGAATCGGCAGCCTTGGTGAATGAGGTGTATCTCAAGTTGGTCCGGACGGATGGCATTCGGTGCGAAGGCCGGCTGCAGTTTTTGGCCTTGTGCGCGCAGATCATCCGGCGCATTCTTGTGGACCATGCGCGCAGCCGCCGGTATGCTAAGCGAGGCGGCCACGCGGTGCGTGTGCCGCTGGATGAGGGGCTACTGGCCGCGCCGGTTCGCGGAATCGATACTCTGGCCCTGGACGAAGCTCTGGAAGTCCTATCCAAGACCGACGCCCGCAAGGCGCGCGTAGTAGAATTGCGTTACTTCAGCGGGTTGAGCGTAGACGAAACTGCTGATGTGCTAGGAATTTCGCGGGAGACCGCCAAGCGCGACTGGCGGATGGCCCGGGCGTGGCTCATCGGCGAGCTTGGTCTGAGATAAGGTTCCGGCCGGTCGCACGCGGCGGGTTTGGCTGCTGTCCAGGCGAAAAGGACAGGCTCAGGATTGCCTTCACAGAACGCTGAACGCCGGCAACGGACGGCCTCCCGAACCATCAATAGCTCCTGCCTGGTCGCCAGTGTTTATCGATCTCGGTGACGAAGGTCCGCTGGACCCGCGCCTTACGCAATTGCATCAGCGTGGTGCGATCACATCTCCTCCCCGCCGTGCCACAATCTCTATTTGAGCCCCGTTTCCTTCGAAGTAGTCGCCGAGTGCCCCCACACGCGTGCCCGCGCCGGCCTCCTGCACACCGCCCACGGCGCCATCGAAACCCCCGTCTTCATGCCCGTAGGCACGCAGGCCACCGTCAAAGGTCTCACCCAGCGCGATCTCGCCGAAGACCTCGGCGTGAAAATCCTGCTGGCCAACACCTACCATCTCTACCTGCGCCCCGGCCACGAGCTCATCCGCAAGATGGGAGGGCTGCACCGCTTCATGTCCTGGCCCAACGCCATCCTCACCGATTCGGGGGGCTTTCAGGTCTTCAGCCTCAGCGGCCTTCGCAAGATCGCCGAGCACGGCGTCGTCTTCCAATCGCACCTCGATGGCGATCTGCACACCTTCACGCCGGAATCCACGGTGGACGCGCAGCTAGCCTTCGGCAGCGACATCCTGATGGTTCTCGATGAATGCACCGAGTATCCCGTGAGCCACGAGTCCGCGCGCGAAAGCATGCACCGCACGCTACGGTGGGCGCGGCAGGCGGATGCGCACTTCCGCCGGCGGATGGCGGAATGCCCGGCGCCGCACGCGCTCTTCCCCATCGTCCAGGGCTCTATGTTTCCCGGCCTGCGGCGGGAGTGCGCCGCCGCTCTCGCCGATCTGGATAGCGACGGCTATGCCATCGGCGGCCTTTCCGTCGGCGAGCCGCGGCCCCTGAGCATGGAGATGGTGGAGGCAACTGAAACCATCCTGCCGCGCTCCAAACCACGCTACGCCATGGGTGTCGGGATGCCCGCCGAGCTGCCCGAATACGTGGCCCGCGGGGTGGACATGATGGATTGCGTTCTGCCCTCGCGCAACGCGCGCAACGGCTGCCTGTTCACTTCCCAGGGGCGATTGATCATCAAGCACGCCCGCTACAAGGACGACGAGCGCCCCTTGGACGAGAAGTGCCGATGCTATACTTGCAGCAGATATTCCCGAGCTTACCTTCGCCATTTGTTCCAGTCCGGGGAGATTTTATACGCGGTACTGGCCACCAGGCACAACATCCGGCGGTACCTTGACATCATGGCTGAGATCAGGTCTGCTATAATATCGGAGTCATTCCCTGAATACTTGAGGTGTGTACGCTCGGTCTCCGTCAGCGGCGTGGAAGCTGACGATGCCGGGTGATCCCCTGTTTGGTCAAAACGTGGTCCTAAATCTGTTTCTGCAAACGGCGCCGTCCAGTTCCCTGCTGGGACTCCTTCCCATCCTTCTCATCTTTGGTATTTTTTATTTCCTGTTGTTCCTTCCCATGCAGCGCCAGCGCAAGACGCAGCAGAAGATGCTGTCGGGCCTCCAAAACGGCCAGGCGGTTGTGACCAGCGGGGGGATTGTGGGTACCATCGTCGCCATCGAAAGCGACGACACCCTGGTGTTGCGCGTGAAACCGGATAATGTCAAAATCCAGGTCACGCGCAGCTCGGTTTCGAGCGTTGTCTCGGCCGAAGGAAAGAAGTAGCAATATCCGAATTAACAGGCTCTAAACTCCATGAAGAAGAATTTGAACGCGCGCACCATCACCATTGTTGTGACGATCCTGATATGCATCTACGGCATCATCAATTTCCCGACCTCCAGGGCGCAACTGGTCCAGAATTTCAAGGACAACATCCGCCTGGGGCTGGATCTCAAGGGTGGCACCCACATGGTGTTGCAGGTCCAGGTCCAGGACGCGGTCAAAGCGGATGCCGACCAGACCATGGACCGGATGAAGGAAGACCTCAAGAAACAGAACATCGCCTGGGCCAGCATGGACCGCAACGAGCCGACGGACGTCAAGGATGCCGACAAGGTCGAGATCTCGATCAAGGGCGTGCCCTCCACCATGTCCAGCGCCTTCCGCGCCGTGGTGACGGAGCACTATCCCACCTACGTCCTGACCGTGGTGAATTCCACCGACTACACCATGAAGCTCAAGCCCTCCGACCTGGTCGCGCTCGAGCGGGATACCGTGACGCGGGCCATCGACACCATCGGTAACCGCATCGACCAGCTTGGTCTCGCCGAAAAGGCCGTCCAGCAATACGGCGCTTCGGGCGCGGACTTCGAGATCCTGGTGCAACTGCCGGGCGTCGACGATCCCGCGCGCGTCAGGGGGCTGATCGGAACGGCGGCGGTTCTCGAGATCACCGATGTTAAGGATGGTCCGTTCCCCACCCGCGAAGCCGGCCTGGCGCAGCACGGAGGCGTGCTGCCCCTGAACACCAAGCTGGTGATGATGATGCCGCGCGCCGGCGCCGAGGGCCAGCAGTGGTACCTGGTGGGCAAGAGCCCAGTCATCAGCGGCGCCGAAATGCGCAACGCGCGCGCCGGACAGGACGAATATCGCAAGTGGGAGACCAATTTCAATCTCTCGCCGGACGGCGGCAAGCGCTTCGGCCGCTACACCGAGTCCAATATCGGCAACCGTCTGGCCGTGGTCCTGGATAACAAGATCGTGAGCGTGGCGACCATCCAGTCCAAGATCGAAGATTCCGGCCGCATCACCGGGTTGTCGAGCGAAGAGGAATCCGTGGATCTCTCGCGCTACCTGCGGTCCGGCTCCCTCCCGGCGGGCGTGAAATACCTGGATGAGCGCTCTATCGGGCCTTCGTTGGGCGCCGATTCCATTAAAGAGGGGATGTACGCCGGCATCGCGGGGCTGATCGCCGTGGTAGCCGTGATGCTGGTTTACTACAAGCGTAGCGGCATCAACGCGGTCCTGGCCCTGCTGCTCAATACCGTCATCTTGTTGGCGGCCATCTCCTATTTCCACGCGGTCTTGACGCTGCCAGGCATCGCCGGCGTCATCCTGACGATCGGTATGGCGGTCGATTCCAACGTGCTGATTTTTGAGCGCATCCGCGAGGAGCTTCGGACCGGAAAAGGCGTCATCGCGGCCGTGGATGCGGGCTTCGATAAGGCCTGGTGGACCATCGTGGACACCCACGTGACCACCATCGTGTCCTGCGCTTTTCTTTTCCTGTTTGGCGAAGGTCCGGTGAAGGGTTTTGCCGTGACGCTGACCATCGGCCTGGCAGCCAATGTTTTCACCGCGGTCTTCGTCTCCAGGACGATTTTCGGTTATGAGCTGTCCGGGCACCGCCAGATGGAGGCCTTGAGTATTTAGCAGGTACGTAGCACAGGCATTCCTGCCTGTGTTCTTCCTGCCACGGGTTGACGGGAACATTATTGGAAGGGCTGGTGTCCAACGGTACAGAAGAACACCAGCATGGCAACGTTCGATGGAATTATTCAAGAACACGAATTATGACTTTCTGGGCAAGAAGTGGCCCTTTATCATTGCCTCGCTGGTTCTGACGGTAGCTGGTTTCCTCAGTATCGCCATGAAGGGTGGGCTCAAATACGGCATCGATTTCAAGGGTGGAGCCCTGATGACGGTGAAGTTCGCCTATGAGCCGCCGCTCGACAAGATCCGCTCGGCCATGAAGAACTCCAGCCAGATCAAGGGCGATGTGAGCGTGCAGAACTTTACCGGCGCCACCGCCCAAAACGAAGTGGAAATCGGGACCGAGCTGCAGGAAGAGGCGCAGTTGAACATCAACCGCCAGGCGATGGAAGACGTCCTGAAGGCCACCTTCGGACAGCCTGGAAGCGGCAAGCTCGATCTCAACAACACCAGCTCCCAGGCCCTGGCCGACCGTCTGCGCGATCCGCTGGCGCGCGCCGGGGTGGCCATGAGCGAGCAGCAGTTGCAGAAGCTCGCCGCCGGCCTGCTGGACTACATCAACGGCAAGTACTCCGGCCTGATCGCGGATTTCAACCAATTGACATCCGTTCCGGGGATGAACTCTGCTATTATGAACACTCTTCGGCAGGAGTGTTATCTGGCGCCGTTTCACGAAATGAAAGTGGAAATGGTCGGCCCCAAGGTGGGCGCGGAGCTGCGCAACAAGGCCGTGCTGGCCACCCTGTACGCCCTCGCCGGAATGCTGGCCTACATCGCGTTCCGGTTCGAGTGGATCTACGGCCTGGGCGCCGTGATTGCGTGTTTCCACGATACCATCATCACCATCGGGCTGTTCTCCATCTTCAACGAAGACATTTCGATGACGGTCATCGCCGCCCTGCTGACCCTGGTCGGCTACTCGATGAACGACACCATCGTCATCTTCGACCGGATTCGCGAGAACCTGAAGGTTTCGCGGCGGGAGCCCCTGGAAGCGGTGATGAACCGCGCCGTCAACCAGACCCTGAGCCGGACGGTCATGACCTCGGGACTGACGTTCCTGACGGTTATCGCGCTGTTCCTCTTTGGCGGTCCGGTGCTGCATGGATTTTCGTTCGCGCTGGTTTGCGGGATTATTGTCGGAACATATTCGTCCGTCTTTGTTGCGAGCCCGATCGTTTTGTTCTGGCACAATTATACGGATAGGAATAAAAATGTGAGGAAGGCCGCTCCGGTTCTGGCGACGGCGCCAAGGACCACGGACGCGGTGAAGAGTTCGAAGCGGTAACGCCGGGACCCAGGGGGGTACCCCTTTTCCGGCGGCCAGTAGTGCTGAAAAGGAGCCTTGTATGTTTGAACAGACATTCGTGGGGACCGGCAAGACCAAGAAGACCTGGACCATATTTGCCTCCTTCATGGCCCAGATTGCCTTTGTGGGGGTATTGGTCATCCTGCCGATGATCTTCTTCGAGCAGCTTCCGGGGGCCAGTTTGATCAGCTCCCTGGTGGCGCCGCCACCGCCGCCACCACCTCCACCCCCACCGGCCGCCGCGCCGCCCGTGAAAATCGTCAAGGTGATCCCGCGGCAGTTCGACGCCGGCAAACTGATGGCGCCCAAGAGCATCCCCAAAGAAGTCGCCACCATTAAGGAAGAAGAGCTTCCTCCTCCCACCACTGGTGTGGGCGGCGTAGTGGGCGGCGTGCCCGGCGGCGTAGCCGGTGGCACCCCGGGCGGCGTGCTCGGCGGCATCATCGGTTCGGTTCCCTCGGCGGCGCCACCGCCTCCGCCTCCGCCGAAGAAGGTCGAAGTGGCCGCCCCGCAGCGGATACGCATCGGCGGCAGCGTGCAGCAGGCCAAGCTGGTGCGGCAGCCCCACCCGGTCTATCCGCCGCTGGCCAAGCAGGCGCGTATTCAGGGCACGGTCAAACTCAGCGCCATCATTTCCAAGGATGGCACCATCCAACATCTCGAGGTGATCAGCGGCCACCCGCTGCTGGTCCCGGCCGCCCTGGAGGCGGTGAAACAGTGGGTTTACCAGCCGACTCTCCTCAACGGCGAGCCGGTTGAGGTCATAACTCAGATCGACGTGAACTTCACGTTGAGTCAGTAACCCGAAGGTCCCTTTCGGACGTCGGTAAAGATGTAAATAATTTCAACTCGCAGGAGAGACAAACAACAATGCACATGCATCTATGGGCGCTTTATTTGCTCCAGGAAAGTGGCGGAGTTCAATGGGATCCGGTCCACCTCTGGTTACAGATGGGTACGCTGGCCAAGTGCGTGGTCATTCTTCTGTTCATCATGTCGGCCTACTCGATTGGCGTCATGATCGACCGGGCGATGGCCTATAGCGCTGCCCGCAAGCAGTCGCGGCAGTTTGCCCCGGCAGTGGCCGGCGCGTTGCGCGAAGGCAAGCTGGACGAGGCCGTGAAGATCGCGGACCGTTACAAGAAGAGTCACCTGGCGAAGGTCGTCGTTGCCGGTCTCCAGGAGTTTCAGGCGCATCAGATTTCGACCGAGATTCCCGGTGAAGAAATCGAAGCTTCCAAGCGGGCTCTGGAACGTGCCGAGGCCATCGTGCACGCGGAGCTGAAACGCGGCGTCAGCGGCTTGGCGACCATCGGGTCCACCGCCCCGTTCGTGGGTCTGTTCGGAACGGTGGTGGGCATCATCAACGCGTTCAGCAGCATTTCGACCGAGAAATCCACCGGTCTGGGCGCTGTGGCGGGCGGCATTTCCGAAGCCCTCGTGACCACGGCTATCGGACTCTTCGTGGCTATCCCGGCGGTCTGGATGTTCAACTTCTTCACCAACAAGATTGAAGCCTTCGACGTGGAGATG
>OMOG01000108.1 GCA_900290305.1 Candidatus Sulfopaludibacter sp. SbA4 | reverse complement strand
CGAACTCGGTATCCGCGACGTCTACCCGATTTCCTCCGAGCACGGCATCGGCGTCGACGCCCTTCTCGACCGCGTGACCGACGGCATGTCGGACGAGCCTGCGGCAGAGGCCTCCGAACCGCCCGGCATCAAAGTCGCCATTATCGGCCGCCCCAACGTCGGCAAGTCGACCTTGCTCAACACCCTCACCGGCCAGGATCGCGCCATCGTCTCTCCCATCGCCGGCACCACGCGCGATGCCGTGGACGAGAAGGTCACGCGCCACGGCACGGACTACATCTTCATGGATACCGCCGGCATTCGCCGCAAGGGCAAGACCCGGCTCATGGCGGAAAAACTGAGCGTCGTCATGGCGCGGCGGCACATCCGCATGGCCCACGTGGTGCTGCTGGTGATCGACGCCACCGAAGGCGTGGTGGCGCTCGACACCACCATCGCCGGCTACGCCCACGAAGGCGGCCGCGGCCTGATCGTCTGCGTCAACAAGTGGGACGAGGTCCAGGGCCACAAGGGTCAAAAGAAAAACGAATTCGAACAAAACCTGCGCGACCAGTTCAAATTCCTGGATTACGCGCCCGTGGTCTTTCTGTCGGCCAAAACCGGCGCCGGCGTCGAGCCGCTTTTCCGCCTCATCCGCGAGGTGTATGAGTCGGCCTCGCAGCGCATTCCCACCGGAGAGATGAACCGCTTCGTCGAGCACCTGCGCTTCGAAGAGCGCAAAATCTTCTACATCACCCAGGCATCCATCCGGCCGCCCGAATTCGTGGTGTTCACCGACCGCGGCGGTCCGCTGCACTTTTCGCACGAGCGCCACCTGGTGAACCAGATCCGCAAGCGCTTCGGCTTTCGCGGCACCCCCATCGTGCTCAAGACGCGAGCCAAAGGCACATCGCGCGGGCGGTGATGCCGCCTCAGAAAACCCCCGGCCCCCGGCCCCTGGCCCCCGGCCCCTTTTTTGAGTCCGGCGCGTTTGCCTTTTCGCCACCTGCCCTTTAGACTAGAGGAGCAGTATCATGAACGCATCCATACTATACAATCCAGGAGGGCGGCCATATGTGGAACAAACGCAGGGATGAGGAGCCCGTCAAGCCTTATTCCCCGCCCAGCCCGGTAGCCAATCCGGGCCCCATTGTGCCAAGTCCCATCGAACCGAAAAAGGAGACCACACCCGTGTCCAGCATGCCCCAAGGAAGATTCGAGCCCGAAAGATCCGGAGGCTCGGCCACCATCGGAAAGGCCGTCAAGATCGTCGGCCAGATTTTCAGCAAGGAGGACCTCTTGATCGACGGCGACCTGGAGGGTACCGTGGAGGCGCTGGAGCATAAGCTCACCATCGGGCCGAACGGGACCGTACACGCCGCCGTCAAGGCGCGCGAGGTAGTGGCCCTCGGAACCATCCAGGGCAACGTGGAAGCTACCGAACGCATCGAGATTCGCAAGGACGCAAAACTCGTCGGCGACATCCGCACGGCCCGCATCATCATCGAGGATGGAGCCTATTTCAAGGGCAGCATCGACATCGTCAAGCCCGAGCCCGGCAAGGCTCCGCCCAAGCCGGCGGCCCCGGCGCCCGCGCCGGCGGTGGCGTCCCATACGCCTGCCGCCGTGGCCGTCGCTCCGGATACGCGGCGATAAGCCGCAAGGTCCTCGATGCAGCTCCCAGGACCGCTGAAGAACATCCTGCGTGGCGCACGGGGCGGGATCCCGCCAGAAAGGCCTGTCCCCGGCGCCAACCCCCAGCGCGGCCAGTACCCCTCCCGAATTGTGCGCGGCGAGGACATCGTCGGCACGCGGCAGAGCCGGGGCCTCGAGCAGTTCTTCGGCTATATTCGCGACCAGGCGGGTCTCACCATTCTCGACCTGGGCGGCGCTACCCAGCAAAACGTGAACTTTATCACCAACCTGGGCCACCGGCTCTACTCCGAGGATTTCCTCCAGATTCTCCATGAGACCTTCGGTGTCAGCGATACCGTCGACCAGTCGAATCCCGGACGAATCGACTACTTCCTGCGCCAGGCGCTGGACTATCCCGAAGCAAAGTTCGACGGAGTCCTGGTCTGGGACGTTCTCGAGTATCTCGAGCCCCCGCTGCTGGCGGCGGTGGTCGAGAGGCTGCACAAGATCGTGCGGCGGAAAAGCTACATGCTGGCGTTTTTCCACTCCGACCTGAAACTCGAGGCCGTGCCCTTCTATACCTTCCGCATACAGGAAGTGAGTCAGCTCCAGGTGGCCCAGCAGGGCACCCGCCGCCCCGCGCAACTCTTCAACAACCGGAGCCTCGAGAAACTGTTCGGCAAGTTCGAATCCGTGAAGTTCTTTCTCACCAAGGACAGGCTTCGCGAAGTGATTGTCAAGGTGTAGTCGCCCCCTCAGGCTCCGCTGTGAGTGGAGCCGGCTCCGTCCAGCTCGCCCAATATTCCTTCCACTCCACCTGCTCGCCCGCCGGCAGCACGCGTATGGGATTCAGCCCGTCGAGCATCACCGCGTACTCGTCCGTGTGGCTCTTCCGTTGCTGGTTGGCCAGGGCTTTGGGATGCGGCCCGTGGTGGATCCCGCGCGGGTGCAGCGTGGCGTACCCCGGCTGGATGTTGTCTTTGCTGAAAAAATCGCCGTCGTGGTAGAAAAGGAATTCGTCGTAGTCCGTGTTGCGATGGAAAAACGGGACGCGCAGCGCTTCGGCGTCCTGCTCCAGCGGCCGCGGCAGAAAACTGCACACCACCGCGCCCTCCGTCAGAAATGTGGTGTGGGCGCTGGGCGGCAGGTGCGCGCGATGGCTCATAATCGGCCGGATGTCGCGCATGTTGATCTTCCACACTGTGAGGTCGCCCTTCCATCCCACCACGTCCATGGGGTTGAACGGGTAGACCACTTTGGAAATCTCGCCGTCCGCCTTGATCCGCACTTCCCACTCGCGGTTATCGTCCAGATGCGGCGCGGGCTCGGGAGTAGTGATGACGCCCGGGTCGTACAGCGCGTGGTGCCCGATCAGCCCCTTGTCCGGCTGCTCGAACTCGCCGCGCGATTGGATGATCAGGAAGAAATTGTCCCGCGTCTCCGGAATCAGCCGGTACGTCACCGCGCGCGGCAGCACCAGGTAATCGCCCGCCTCGAACCGCAGCGGTCCGAAATCCGTCTCGATGGTGCCCGTGCCGCGATGCACGAACATCAGCTCGTCGCCATCGGCATTCCGGTAGTAGAACGGCATGGGCTGCGACCGCCGCGAAACGTACAGCCGCACGTCGTCGTTGCCCAGAAAGGCCACCGGCATGCCCTCCGCATCGTGACCATCCGAGGGCGCCAGCTTGTTGAGATCGAACAGGTGCGGCCGCAGCTTGCCTTCGAAACGGATCCACCCCGTGGGCGGATGCGCATGATACAGGTGGGCGCTCTTCCCGTAGAATCCCTTGCGCCCGTGCTCCTCTTCGTAGGTTCCCGGCGGAATTCCCACGTGCGCCTGCGGCGCAAACTTCCCCTTCTTTAGTGGATACATACGCCCCTCCACTTCCAGGATACCCGGATGGCCGTGGCGCAGGCACTCGTGCCTGCCGCGTCGACACTCGTGTCGACGCGCGCTTTTCTCAGCGCCCTCTGCCACCTTTGCGCTCTCAGGTTTTGACTTTGTTCTTCTCCGCGTCTTCCTCGGCGCCCTCCGCGGCTCCGCGGTTATGGAACTAATTCTCCGTCGGCATCTTCTCCACGTGATCGATCACCATGATCTCGATCGGCGCCTTCCGCGATTCCAGCTTGAGCCCCATGGCCGTCAGCGCCGTGAAGATCGAGCTGGTCGGCTCCGACGCGCTATCCGGAGGCGCCGTGCCGGCCATCTGCATCCCCATCATGGCGCCGACGCCCGACCGGGCAGCCATGCTTTTGAGATCGTCCATCGAGAGGTCGAGCGCCACTTCGTAGTCGCCTTTTAGCTCGGTCATATCGAGCACCGGCCGGTCCACGAAGCGCGACACCATCTCCACCAGCCCAGCCATGGCCATTTTCTTGAACTCCATCCGCATGGTGCCATTCGGGCCCATCGACATTTTCATCCCCCCGGCGGCGCCGCCGCTGATAGTCGCGCCCTTGCCGTCGCTGTTGGGGCTCACGCGCACCTGGTTGCTGCCGGCGCCCACCACCAGGCCGCCCTTCTTGCCGTCGTCGGCCGGCGGTGGCGCATCCGCGTCCGGCGCCGCTTCTTTCATCTTGATCCCGCCCTTCGCGACCACCAGCGCATACACCGAGTGTTCCTTCGTGTCCCGGTGCGTAGTCAGCTTGAAGCGGTCCGCCAACAGCGCCTGCAGCATCTCCGGAACCTGCTCCTTGGTCGCACCCTCCGGCATCTTGGCCAGGATGTCGAATCTCTGCGCGCTCAGCCAATCCGGCCCCGAGATCTGGTAGGCCTTCAGTTTGTAAGCCGTGCGGATCAGGTCGGACAACGCGAAGAACCCGATATCCACCCGTGCTCCATCCACCGACATGCCGGCGTGCATCTTGCCCGAGGCCACCAGGTCCGGCGTCAGCGGCGGAGCGGGCTTGATGGTCGCGACCTCGAATGTCAGGCCGGCGGGCTTGGGAGCGCCGCCCGGGTCCGGCGTTTGCGCGAACGCCGCGCTCAGTGCCAGCGCCAGGCAGGCGCTCAATCCCCGTAAGAAAGCGATTCGCATACTATTCCACTGTGACGTAGTCTGTGACCCGTTGCAACCGCGCCTGGTGGGGCAGGCGCCCCGCGGTCCGTTCCGGATTCCGCCTGCCAACCCCCAGCAAGCTACAGATTCCCCCGCCGCGCCTGCTCCCGCTCGATCGCCTCGAACAGCGCCTTGAAATTCCCCTTCCCGAAACTGCGGCTGCCCTTCCTCTGGATCACTTCGTAAAACAGCGTCGGGCGGTCCTCCACCGGCCGCGTGAAGATCTGCAGCATGTATCCTTCATCGTCGCGGTCCACCAGAATGCCCAGCTCCTGCAACTCCGCGAGCGGCTCGTCGATCGGCCCGATGCGCGCCGTCAGGTCCTCGTAGTAAGCCCCCGGCACGCGCAGAAAATCCACACCCTGGCGCCGCAGCGCACGAACCGTCTCGATGATGTGGTCCGTCGCCATGGCGATGTGCTGCACCCCGGCGCCGTGATAAAACTCCAGGTACTCCTCGATCTGCGACTTGCGCTTCCCCGCCGCTGGCTCGTTCAGCGGGAACTTCACGCGCTCGTTGCCGTTCGACATCACCTTCGACATCAGCGCCGAGTACTCGGTGGAGATGTCCTTGTCGTCGAAATGCTTGAACATCTTGAAGCCCATCGCGTCACGGTAAAAATCCACCCAGCGGTTCATCTCGCCCAAAGGGACGTTGCCCACCGTGTGGTCGATATACTTCAGCCCCACCGGCCGCGCCAGCCCGTCCTCGGTGCCGGCCGCCACGAACCCCGGAAGAAAAACGCCGCGGTAGTTGCGCCGCTCGACGAAACTGTGAATAGTGTCGCCGTAGGTGGCGATCGCCGCCACCCGCGCCTCGCCGTGCTCGTCCCGCAGCGTCTCGGGCGGGCGCACGCTGCGCGCGCCGCGGCTGGTGGTCTCGCGCCACGCCGATTCCGCATCGTCCACCCACAGGGCGATGTCGTGTACGCCGTCGCCGTGCCGCCGGATGTGATCGGTGATGGGATGATCGGGATCCAGCGGCGTAGTCAGCACGAAGCGGATCTTGTTCTCGACCAGCACATACGACGCCCGGTCGCGCACGCCCGTCTCGGGCCCCTGGTACGCCGCCAGCCGGAATCCGAACGCGGTCCGGTAGTAGTGCGCGGCCTGGCGCGCATTGCCCACGTAGAACTCCAGGTAGTCCGTGCCGTTGAGCGGCAGGAAATCCTTCCCGGCCTGCGCGGGATGCTCCAATACTTGCGGCATAATCTTCTCCTTATCTCTTCCAGGCGGCCTTTAGCGCCTGTATGCAAAGCCGGTTGTCCACGTCCGTGCCGGTGGAGATGCGCAGGCAGTTCGGCAAACCGAACGCCTTCAGCGGCCGGACCACCACCCCCTTGGTGAGCAGCTCCTCGAAAATCCGGTCGGCGTCCCGCTCGCTGGGCAGCACCGTCATCAGGAAATTCGCCTCCGATGGCACCACCGGCAACCCGATCTCCGCGAGCCCTTTCGAGAGGTAGCGCAATCCGCGGGCGTTCAGCTCGAGCGAGCGGTGCAGAAATTCTTTATCGGCGAGAGCCGCTATGCCGGCCGCCTGCGCCGGCGTGGAAGGCTCGAACGGCAGTTTCACCTTGAGCAGGTTGCGGATCAGTTGCTCGTGCGCGAATCCGTATCCGATGCGCGCGCCCGCCAGACCGTAGACCTTCGAAAACGTGCGCAGCGTGATCACGTTGTCGTAGCGGTAATGCATGGAATCGGGATACCGCGGATTTCGCTCAGCGTACTCGAAGTAGGCTTCGTCCAGGATGATCAGCACGCGCTCCGGCACGCGCGGGTAGAACTCTTCGAACTCGTGCCGCGTGAAGATGGTGCCCGTCGGATTGTTGGGATTGGCCAGGTAGATGATCTTGGTGTTGCGGTTGATCTCCTCGGCCAGCATGGGAAGATCGTAATGCCAGGCGCGGTACGGCACCGTGCGGCATTTCACGCCCCGCGAGCGGGCCAGCACCTGAAAGCCGATGAAGGCCGCCTCCGTGGTGAGCACTTCGTCCTCGTCGCACAGGAAGGCGCGGATGATGTTCGACATGATGCCTTCGGAGCCGCTGCCACAGATCACGTTGTCCACTTTCAGATCGAATTCGGCCGCCAGCACCTCCCGCAGATCGAGCCCGCCGTTGGGGTAAAGGTTGAGCCCGGTGAGCGAGCGGGTCATCGCCTCGATCGCCTTGGGCGACGTCCCCAGCGGATTCTCGTTGGATGCCAGCTTGGCGACGTGGTCCAGCCCGTACTGCTTGCGCACCGATTCGATCGTGCGCCCCGCCTGGTAGGGCTGCAAGGATTCGATGTATGAGGGAACGAGAGACACCAATCCCATTTTACCGGACGTGGCGCACGCGTTCCAGAAACCCCTGGACAACCCACTGATTCTGAGATGCTTGTGGTGCAGCCAATTCTGGCTGCCGCCGGCTTCAGCCGGCGTCTGGACTTTTCTCAGTCTCGTCAAGTCAGAGGTGGGACACTCCGTTGCACGGAGCGAGACGATCGCTTTTTGTCGTCTGTCACTCTTGCCCCTGGCCGGTTTCTGCCGCCAGAGACGCCCCGAAAGGACCGTCGCCCGCTCCTGTCGATGCCCTCCGGGCGATGCCGCTTTCCCGCAACACCATCGTGACCTCGTATGGAGAGCTGGCGACCGAAGGTCCGATCGCGGGCCGCAGCGCTTCCAACAACCCGCGTTCGCGGCGCCATAGCCCTCCCGCGTTGGCCCGATCCGAGGCTGATTCTCCGCGAAATCCAACTGCCCCGCCGGCGCCCTGCCATGTGCATCGGTGAAATACCTGAGCTTTCAAGGCCTTGCAGTCAGTCAGGCGGTCACAATCGGATTTTGGGACTTATGCGGTCTACTTAGCCGACTTACTCATCCCTGGATTTTGGCTCACTCACCTTACCGCCGACTGACTGTACTCTTCTGAACAATTTTTCCAATCAGTGTCGAAAATTAAACATTGACAGATCTCTCCCCTTTTTGTAATACAGATATTAAGAGCTTAATTACTAAATAGCATAGGAGTACTAAATGCCAAAGCGGCTCCTCTTAACGCTTCTGGTGTTGCCAGCCTTACTCTGCGCGCAGCACCGTGTCGATCCACGAAATACTTACA
>OMOG01000246.1 GCA_900290305.1 Candidatus Sulfopaludibacter sp. SbA4 | reverse complement strand
TCGGCGGTTTGAGTCGATGTTGAAAACAAAGGGCTTGACTGGGAGTCACAGATTAGGAGCCAGGAGCCAGAATAGCCCGGGAGCAGCGCATCGAGCCACCCTGCGCCAGTTCATTTGACTGCGCCTGAAATCTTCCTGGGCGGAAAAGAAATGGAGGTGTTGTAATACCACTGCCTCAGGGATTCAGAAAATCTGAATAGCGGCGGAGAACAAACCTGAGATCAACCCGGGTAACTCTTTGCACCGGCCTTCCATTGAGAAGCGTGGGCTCATATCGCCAATGCTTGACCGCATCCTGGGCACTCCGCCGCAACGGATAGGGACCACTAAGGACGGTGGTTTCGACGACGTGGCCGTCCTTGCCGATCCGCGCTTTGACCGTGACCACTCCGGTTACGCCGGTTTGTTTGGCGGTGGGCGGATAGAATGGCGTCGTCCTGTGGAGGAGCCTACCGACCTGAACGATACCCTGCCCGGTTGTAAGGGTTTGCCTCGAACCACTCCCCACGATTGATGAATTGCCAATCGCCGAGTGCATCATCCGTTGCGCGATGGCAGGCCGATTGGGCGGCAGCCCAGTGGAATCCGCGGGCGAAGGGGCTTGGGCGTAACTTACTCCCAGCGATCCGGCCAGGGCCGAGATTCCTACGAGGCTCAGCACAGTCCGTAACATGCAGCACTTAGTCATTACGTGCTGGTTCCCGACGGGATAGGGACTTAAGTCATGTGAGCGTACCGGTTCGGTTCGTACGGTTCCAAATATTCGAAAACGTAACAGTACAATCGCGTGGTGTTATGGACCGTGGTTGCGAATCCGTGACAAAAACTCCACGAAAAACGCGATGGAATCCCGATGAGCTGTTAGAGATTTGCCTTGGTTAACTTATAGATTGCCTTGGTTAATCAGGTCGTTTTTATTCTTGACAAGCCCCGGCGCCGGGACAATAATAAGTGGGTACTAGTACCTTATAGTACGCATAGTCTCGCCGAGGTTGGTCGGTGGCCCAGGAATTATGCGGAACGGGGTTAGCCGTTCCACGATGGGACAGCGCGTAACTAAGGAGGCCCGTCATAACGAGAAGGTGCCTCATTTTTGGGGGATTATCTGCCGCCGCACTGGCTCAAAGATCTGTGTTGGTTGACGCGGATTACTCGGGATGGCAGAGTTACGGGCCCGGGTTGTGGACTGCGGAAGGCGGCGAGATTGTGGGGCGATTCAGTAAGAGCAGGCCGGGGCCCGGTTACTTGTTTACACGCGAGGAGTTCACGGATTTTCGGCTGGCGATGATGTTTCAGATTTCCAATGGCGGCAGGAGCGGTATCTATGTTCGTGAACCGCGCCGAAAGTGGAGCAACGAGGGTGACGACCGTCCCGGTTTCGGTCCGGTTGCCGGCTATGAAGTACTCATCGACTACCAAGATCGCGAAAATCCTACTGGAACGATCAATAACATACAGAAATCAAGGAAGTTAGCTGGCGCCGAAGGGAAGTGGAACGAGATCGAGATCGTTTGCCGGGGGAGCGAAATCCGCATTTCCATCGCGGGGCAGAACGTGAATCGCTTCAACCAGTTGCGAGTGCAGCCCGGGGTCATTGGTTTTGAAGTGCCGGGCACAGCGCCAGAGGATTTCATGGTGCGTTTTCGCGACATCGTAGTTTCGTCGGTCGCGTGAACGAAGAGGGTGCGCAAGAATAACTGCGCAGTGTCAGGAACTGGGGAGAGGCGGGGCTAGAACCCCGCGCAGGCTGAAGCCTGCCCCACATGTGTGTGCAGGGTCCAGGGGCGATTGGCAAATCAGGATAGAGAGAGCCGTTGTGCCGGTTATCCCTTTACGCCGGTCGCGCCAAGCATCTGGATAAGTGGTTATGGAGCAGAGGATAGAAACATGGCTAGACGTCGATTGGTTTTACATGCAGCGCGGACGCTGAAGAGCCGGAGCGGTATCTTGATACTTTCGCTCGCTCTCTCTTCTCCGGTTTTCGGTCAGGTGTTGGGATCGATTTCGGGTTTTGTTCACGATCCGACCAGCGCGAATATTCCCGGCGCCTCCGTCATCGTGACGAACTCGGAAACCGGTCTCAGCCGCACTTTGTTGGCCGATGAGCGCGGCTACTACCGGGCACTCGCGCTTCCCGTCGGCCGCTATGATGTCAAGGTTCAAAGGGAGGGGTTCCGCAACATGGTCCGCTTCGGCATCGATCTGGCAGTAGCGCAGGATGCCGAAGTGGATATCGATATGCAAGTCGGCGTCGTCCGGGAGGACGTCGAGATATCCGGAGAAGCCTCGTTGGTGAATGTAGCGACCACCTCCATATCCGGATTGGTAGACGAGCGATCGGTCAAGGATCTCCCGCTGAACGGCCGGAGTTTTGACAACCTGATCACGCTCAACCCCGGAACAGCCAACACCACCGTGAATCGCTCGGCCAGCAGCACCGGGGCGGGCCTGGGCAATAATTTTTCCGTTTCCGGCAACCGCGAAGACTACAATTTGTTCCTTCTCAACGGCATCGAATACACTGGCGTATCCACTGCCGACGTGATCCCCGGAGGTTTGAGCGGCCAGTTATTAGGTGTGGACGCGGTCCGCGAATTCAACGTGCTGGAGCACACCTATGGCGCCGAATACGGCAAACGGCCCGGCGGGCAGGTGAGTCTTGTGACCATGTCCGGGACCAACCAGTTTCATGGCACGTTGTTCGAGTTTGTGAGGAACAGCGCTTTCGATGCGCGCAACTTCTTCGACCAGACATCGGGTCCGCCTCCCTTCAGGCGCAACCAGTTTGGGGGCTCCGCGGGAGGGCCAATCCAGAAAGACAAGACATTCGTCTTCGGCAGTTACGAGGGATTCCGGCAGCGCCTGGGGGTCAGCGAGGTGGCGGTAGTTCCCGACAACAACGCGCGCAGAGGCTTTTTGCCGGCGGCCAATGGAAGCCTTACGAACGTGGGACTGGCTCCCGCCATCGCACCCTACCTGTCCCTGTGGCCGGTGGCCAATGGGCCGGAGTTAGGTGGAGGCGCGGCGCTGTATTACGCCAACCCACCACAGAAGATCCGCGAGGACTTCGGAAACATACGGGTGGATCACAACTTCTCCAGCAGGGATATGCTGTCCGGAGTCTACACCGTAGACGACGGCTTCAACCTGGCTCCGGGAGCCACCGATTTGCAGCTCAGCACCAGCACGCTGCGCTCGCAAATTGCGAGTTTGCAGGAGACCCATTCCTTCGGCAGCGCGGTGCTCAATACGTTTCGTGCAGGGTTTACGCGCGCCAAGTGGCTGATGAACGCGGCGCCTCCCGGCGGCGATTCCACATTGACATTCGTCGAATCCCAACCGGTGGGCTTCATCAACATCGGAGCGGTGGGCAACGGCCAACAAGGTGCGGTCGCGGGAGCCGGTTCGAACGGGTCGCAGCAGTTCGATAACATCGCCCGGAACCTGTTTACGGCTACGGACTCGGCATCCGTCATCAAGGGCAGCCACCGGATCGAGGTTGGCGGATGGTTTCAAAAGGTCCAGTCCAACGACAACGCAGCGGATCAAAGAAACGGCGTGGCTACTTTTGCCGATCTGCAGCACTTCCTGCAGGGTCAAGCCACGCAGGTGACGGCGACCCTCAACCCCATCGAAATTGGCTGGCGTCAGACTGCCGGAGCGTGGTACGCACAGGATTCCATACAACTGCGTCCGAATTTGACCGTCACGCTGGGGGTCCGGCACGAGTTCAACAATGGCTGGAATTCACCGCAGGGCGTGGCGGCTAATTTCGTCCCCGACTCCAATGGCGTGCTGATAACGCAGCCGGTGATTGGAAAATCCATCTATTCCCAGAACAACGCCAGGTTCCTCATCGGACCGCGCGCCGGTATCGCATGGTCGCCCCGTTCGCGCACCGCTATCCACGCCGGATATGGGTTGTACTATGAGCAGTTGGACTATATGGGCGCTTGTTGCGACTCCATTCCGGTGGGGTCCGACAACTACAGAGTGACCGTAACACCGGCAACCTTTCCTCTGCTGATTGCGCCGGGGGGGAACATTGCGGGGTCCAAGATCGGGCCCACCGGCGTTCAGCCCGACCTGAAAATGCCGGCGGTCCACCAGTACAGCCTAAAAGTGGACCAATCGCTCGCCGCCAACACCGTCCTTTCCGTGGGTTACGTGGGGGAGCGTGGCTACCACCTGCTGGCCACCGCGGATGCGAACACGGCCATTCCCACGATCGTCAATGGCCAGCCGTACTTTGCACCGAAGTCGCCGAGGGCGAACCCCAACCTGTCGAATGCGCGCTATGAGGTTTCGAACGGCGAGAGCAATTACAACGCCCTGCAAGCCGAGGTGACGCAGCGATTCAGTCATGGCCTTCAATTCCGGGTGAACTACACATTCTCGAAGAGTCTGGACAACCACTCTTCTTCGTTCCTCGGTAATGAGGGCTTGGGTGGAGCTACTACCTATTTGGATCCGCGCAACCCGCAACGCGATTGGGGGCCGTCGAACTTCAACATCGCGAGCCGCGTGGCCGGGAATTTCAGCTACGAACTTCCGCTGGGGAAAGGTAAAGCGATTCTCGGCGACGCCAGTGGCGTGGCGAATTCGGTTGTTGGCGGATGGCAACTCAACGCCATCGTCAGCGCCCAAACCGGATTCCCATTCACGCCTCTGGTCGGATTCAATCAGTCCGCCAACGGCGACACGCGGAACCCGGACCGGGTCTCCGTGAATCCGAATTTCTCCGGCCCTGTGATTGAGGGCTCGCCGAACCAGTGGTTCAATCCAGCGGCCTTCCTGCTGCCCGCGGCGGGCACGTTTGGCACTGCCGGCAGAGACATTTTAACGGCGCCAGGCCTGCTGGAGGTGGATTGTTCCCTATTCAAGACCTTCCATTTGGGCGAGCGGGCGTCGCTGCAGTTCCGGGGCGAATTCTTCAACGTGCTCAATCACACGAATTTCGGATGGCCGGTGGTCTCGACCTTCACTTCTTCGGGAGCCGTTTCGCCGAGCGCCGGGCTCATTACGTCTACGTTGAGCACTTCCCGGCAAATACAGTTAGGGCTGAAACTCGGCTGGTAGAAAACAATATGGGCCGCCGATGAACGCAGATGAACGCGGATAAGAAAGACTAATGAGTTATCGGCGTTCATCTGCGTTTATCTGCGTTTATCTGCGTTTATCTGCGGCCAAATGGTTTTTTCACAGCCCCTCACGCTCGCGGCTCTTTTTGGAAGGAATCGACACACGAGGGTCATGGGAAATGAAGAAGAACTGGGCTAAAGAGTTCTTAGCGGGAAGGATCTCGCGCCGGGACCTGGTCGAACATGCCGCGGTAGCCGGCTTGAGCGTCGCGGCAACCGGCCGGATTCTGCGGGCACAACAGGCCAACGCCCCGCGGACGTCCCGCGACTACAATCAGACGAATCGGAATGCATACGAGGAATGGCGCAAGAACGAAGGCATCCAGGTGTACACCGGCCATAGCCTTCCGGACTTTCGGACCGCGCCGGTCCAGCCCTGGAAACGCCTGGGCGTGCGCGGCGCTTTCATCGATCTGATTGGCGGTGAGGGGGTCAACGACGGCTATCTCTGTGAGATCCCTCCGGGTGGACAGACGAATCCGCAGCGCTACCTGTTTGAGGAAGTCATCTATGTGGCGAGCGGAAAGGGCGAGACCGACATATGGGCGCCAGGGGGCGCCAGGCGGACCGTGAAATGGAAGGCAGGCGCGGTGATCGGGCCGCCGCTGAATACGTGGCGCCAGCACCGAAACCGCAGCGCAGCACCTGCCCGGCTGCTGGCCATCAGCAACGCGCCGGTAGTGATCGATCTCTTCCACAACGCGGATTTTGTCTTCAACAACGACTATGTATTCCGCGACCGCTATAACGGCGATCCGGATGCTTTCGGGACCGGTCCGGAACACCTCCATCACAAAGATACCAACCCCGAAGAGAGCGAGCAGAAGGGCGGAGTGGATACGTGGGAAAGCGCCTACATCCCCAACGCGCGGACGCTCGGCCTGTTCAAGAGCGCAGAGCGCGGCAAGGCGAATTCGCGGATTGAGTTGCAACTGGCCGACAACACCATGCAGGCCCATATCTCAGAGTTTGAGGTAGGGACTTACAAGAAGGCGCATCGTCATGGTCCCGGATCGCATGTGGTGATGTTGAACGGGCGCGGCTACACACTGTTATGGAAGGGAGCGATCCAGTACTCCGACGCCACAGAACACGTGCGCGTCGAATTTTCCGAAGGCACCATCTTTGTTCCGCCCGACGGCTGGTTCCATCAGCACTTCAACACCGGCGGCGATCCGGCCCGCTACCTGGCGGCGAATTGGGGCGGCGACGGCAAATGGTTCATGCGGGCATTGGGAGGCGGCGGGCGCACCCATCGTCTGGGCAAGACGAGCACGCGGAAGGGTGGAAATCTGGTCGAGTACGAAGACGAAGATCCGGCAGTGGGTGAAATGTTCGAGGCGGAGCTGAAGAAGGCGGGCGTCCAAAACAGAATGAAGCTCTGAATCGGACCTGCGGCGATGCCGTCGCCCGGAACCTGTGCCATTCTATTCCCCGGCGATCTCCAAAACCCTCGCCTGCAAGCATGCCGACACAAAGAACCGGGCAAGCTTGGGTGTGCTCGAATCGATCAACCGCAATCTTGAGCACTTGCCGCCTTTCAGTCTGGGGGAGGCAAACGGGTGAAAAAGAGAAACTGGCTACAGAAACAGAAAGGGCGGCTCTGCTATCCGGTGTTGTCTTCGCCGCGTGCACTGGCTGATGTACGAGCCGCTATTCGAAACGTACCAGTCGCCCACAGTTTCCCCCGACGCGAGGCCTTATTCGTCGGCACGGTATTGAGATTGGCGTGCGAGCACCGGGCCAATTACTGTCAGAGTAGAAGTTAGTGAAAAGAATTTGGGCCGCCGATGAACGCAGATAAACGCGGATAAGAGAACCAATGATTTATCCGTGTTCATCGGTGTTTATCCGCGGCCAGAACGGTTCTTGCGCGGCTTCCGACGGCCGCGGCTCTGTGACATAACGCAGGTCAGTAAGCTCTTGCGACTCTTAATACGAGTTACTAAGTACGCGGCTTCGGAAATAAGGTGTTACTCGTAGCGCAGCGCCACGATAGGGTCGATGCGCATGGCGCGGCGCGCGGGGACGTAGATGGCGATAGCCGCGGCCGCCAGCAGCGCCGCCGGAATGCCAGTGAAGGTCGCGGCGTCGGCGGCATCCACTCCAAAGATCAGGGATGCCAGCAGCCGCGCGAAGAAGAAGGCAATCGGAAGCCCTACCGCCAGTCCGGCTCCCGCGGTCACGAGGCCGCGCCGGAAGAGCACTTTCAAGACGGTGGTGCGTGGCGCGCCCAGGGCCATGCGGATGCCGATTTCGTGGGTCTGCTCGGAGACCAGGTACGACATCACCCCGTATACTCCCACGGCGGCGAGCACCAGCGCCAGCACGCCGAAGATTCCCATCATCACCGCGACATATGTCAGACCCGTGGCCTGGTGATGCATGGCGGTCACCATGGTGCGCACCTGGTTGATGGGCTGCTCGGCATCCACCGAGCGGATGGCCGCGGTGACCGCGGGCGCGAGCCGCATGGGATCGCCGGCGGTGCGGATTCCGATATCCATGAAGCGCGCCGGAGACTGCATGCAGGGCACGTAGAGGGTGGCGCGCGGGGAGCGGTCGTAGACGTCGTGCGTGACGTCGCCGGCCACCCCCACGATGGTGAGCCAGGGGGATTGGGAATCGGATGCGCCGATCTTGATGTGCTTGCCGAGGGGCAGCGGTTCGCCGGGGAAGAAGCGTTGCGC
>OMOG01000295.1:1489-7355 GCA_900290305.1 Candidatus Sulfopaludibacter sp. SbA4 | reverse complement strand
AAGACGGGGCTCGAAGAGACGCGGCACGTGGGCAAGATCGTCATCCATCCCACCGATCCCAAGATCGTCTGGGTGGCGGCCGCGGGCCATCTCTGGGGCTCCAACCCCGAGCGCGGCGTCTTCAAGACCATTGATGGCGGCAAGACGTGGAAGAAGGTGCTGTATCGCGACGAAAACACCGGCGCCATCGACCTGGCGATGGACCCCAGGGATCCCGAGGTGGTCTTCGCCGCCATGTATCAGCGGCAGCGCAAGGGGTGGGGATTCAACGGCGGCGGCGCGGGCAGCGGCATCTTTCGCACCAGCGATGGCGGCGCCACGTGGACCGAGCTGCGGACCGGACTGCCGCGCGGTGACAAGGGCCGCATCGGCCTGGCGATTTTTCCCGGCGACAACCGCATCGTGTACGCCATCGTGGAGGCCGATCCGGCGGGGCGCGGCGGCGGAAGAGGCGAAGGCGAAGCGCCCCCGGGTGAAGCACCGGCAGCGCCGGCGGGGCGCGGAGGGCGTGGCGGCAGGGGCGGTGCGCCGGCAGCGGCGACCTCCGGCTCGGGCGGAGTGTTTCGCAGTCTCGACCAGGGCGAGACGTGGGAGCACATGACGGGGCTCAATCCGCGGCCCATGTACTACAGCCGGATTTACGTCGACCCGAAGGACGCGAACCGCGTCTACATCATGGGCTCGAACCGCGGCTTCTATGTCTCCGACGATGCCGGCCGCAACTTCCGCGACGTCTTCAGCGGGGTCCACGGCGAGGATCATGTGTTGTGGGTCGACCCGGACAACACCAACCGCCTGGTGATCGGCGGCGATGGCGGCGTGTCCATCTCCTACGACCGCGGGCTCTCCTGGCTGTTCCGCATTAACTTACCCATCGGTCAGTTTTACAATATCTCGACCAACAATCACGATCCGTTCCTGGTGTGCGGCGGGCTGCAGGACAACGGCAGTTGGTGCACCCCCACCGCCACCAACATCGGCTACGGCGTGTCGTTCAAGGAGGCGTTCAACGTCGGCGGCGGCGATGGCATGCACGCGGTCTTCGATGGCGACGATCGCACCTTGCTGGTCAGTTCGCAGAACGGCTCGACGCAGCGCCTCGACCTCGAGACCATGGAGCGGCAGTCCATCGGCCCGGTGCAGCCGGAGGAACGGCCAAAGCCGGGCGCGCCAGGCTACCGCTGGTACTGGACCACCCCGCTGATCGTTTCGAATTTCTCGCCGAACACCATCTACACCGGCGCGAACGTGGTCTTCCGGTCGGACGATCGCGGCGTGAGTTGGAAGGCCATCAGCCCCGATGTCACCGCCAACGTGGATCGCGAGAAGCTGGAAATGATGGGCGGTCCCGTGCCTCCGAACGCACTTTCGAGGCATGACGGGCAGACGAATTTCAGTGCGTTGACCGTAATTGCCGAATCGCCGCTCGACCGCAACCTGCTCTACACCGGCGCGGACGACGGCACCATTCAGATCACACGCGATGGCGGCCAGCACTGGACCAACCTGACCGAGAACGTGCGCGGTCTGCCGCCGCGGCTGAACATCAGCGGCATCGCACCCTCGAAGCACGTGGCGGGGCGGGTGTATCTCACCGTCGACGGTCATTTCAACGACACGACTTCCGTCCCTACGTTTTCGCCAGCGAGGACTACGGCAAGACGTGGCGCGCCGTCACGAGCGGCCTGCCGCAGGCCTCCGTGCACCGCATCCGCGAGCATCCCGAGAATCCGAATTTTCTGGTCGCGGGACTGGAGGCGGGAGCTTACGCATCGTTCGACCGCGGCGCGCATTGGACGGCGCTCGAAGGCAATCTGCCGCCGGTGCCGGTGTACGACCTGGTCTTTCAGGAATCGGGAAAGGCGCTGGTGTTGGGGACGCACGGACGCGGCATCTGGGTGCTCGATCACGCCGAACCGCTGTCGCAGTTGACGCCCGAGGTGCTGAGCGGCACTGGCCACGCGTTTCCGGTTCCCCCGGCGTATCACCAGGTGATCTACCCTGGGCAATTCTGGTTCGGCGCGGGTGAGTTCTTCGCGCCCAATCCGCCGTTCGGCGCGGTGCTGACTTACTATCTGCCCAAGGTCGCGGGCGGTGGAGTGCAAATCGCGATTGCGGACGCCGCGGGGAAGACCATTCGCACGCTCCGCGGCCCCGCCCTGGCGGGGTTGAATCGCACCTGCTGGGACCTGCGGCAGGCTCCGGCGATGCCCGAGACTGGGCCCGCGGCGATGGGAAATTGCACTGGCGGAGGCGGCGGCGGTTTCGGAGGCGGAGGCCGCGGCGGCGGGGGAGTGGGGCCCTTGGTGCTGCCGGGTAAGTACACGGTGTCGGTCACCCCGGCGGGAGGGCCTTCGTTGAAGACGGAGGTGACGGTGGTGCCCGATCCGCGGTGGACGCTTTCGGATGCGGACCGCAATGCGCGGCATCGCGCGGTGATGAGCGCGTACACGCTCGAGCAGCAGTTGATTCCGGCGCGTGACGCTGCGCAGAGGGTAGCGGAGCAGGCGGCAGCGATCCGCCAGTATCTAGTCGCGGCAGGCGCGGGCGCCAGCGGGGCGTTGGCGGCGGCGGAGAAGGTGGTGGCGCTGGTTGGCCAGGCGCAGGGGCAGGTGGCGCGGGCGTTGACGGGTGCGGGGCAGGCGCAGGGCGCCATGGACGGCTACGGTGGATTGCCCACCGCCGCCCAATTGCGCCAGTTGGATTGGGCCTGGGAGGACGCGCTGGCGGGCGTGTCGGCGTTGAACCAGGTGATTCGGCAGGATATGCCGTCGGTATACGCGGCCGTGGGCGGCGCGGTCCATTTCCCCGAGGTGCAGCCCGTAGCGGCGCCGGTGCGGCCGGCGCAGTAAACTGAGAGTGAGTTATGCGAATAACATCGGTCCGTGCGAAGAATTTCAAAAGCTTCAAGGATCTCGACATTCGTCTCGATAATCTGAATGTGCTGATCGGGGCGAATGCTTCGGGTAAGTCGAACTTTGTCCAGTTGTTCACGTTCATTCGGGACATCGTAAAAGAGGGCTTGGAAAACGCCGTCTCGATTCAGGGCGGCGCGTATCTGCGGAACGTGAACTGCCGGGACGACGAACCTCTCACCATGGAGTTGTCGATCGAACACGGCCCTGGCGAACCGCTGGTCCGGTCCGAATACCGCTTCTCCCTTGCATTCACTGGCAGGCAAGTCTCGATCGGAGAAGATGAGCTACGGAGTGAAAGCCGGGACGGGCAAGCCTTCACCATCAAGCGGGTGGAGAATCAGTATCAGACCGAGGGCGACCTTGGTCCCCTCCAGGGCTTTCTGGCCGCCATGGAAACCGTGGATGTCAGCCGTCCGAGGCTTCTCATCGAATACTTGCCGTGGTTCAACGATCTGAAATCCATCGCGAGTTATGACATCGACTCTAACGCTCCTAGGAATGGCGTTTTTGGCCGCCCGAGCGAGCTTGAGCCGAATGCGGGCAATCTCGCAATCGTACTGGACAAGATCCTCTCCGATGATGAGGAACGTCGGACACTGATGATGCTTGTGAAGGATGTGCTGCCGTTCGTAGAAGCTTTGGAAACGGAAAAGCTATGGGGCAGATCGCTGATCTTCAAGATGCGGGAACGATACTCGCAGCAGGCCATACCTGCCGCGTTCCTGTCTGACGGCACGATCGATATGATCGCTCTCGTCGTGATCCTCTACTTCGAGCGAAAGCAACTGGTCCTGATCGAAGAGGCGGCACGAAACCTGCACCCCTCGATAATGTCCGGGCTAGTCGCGTTTCTCGAAGACATTTCGCACCGCAAGCAGATTGTCATCACCACCCATAACCCGCAGCTTGTGCGCCATACTGACAAAAGCCGGCTAATTCTGATTTCGCGTGATGCCCGTGGCTACTCTCACGCCGAACGGCCGGTCGACAGAGCGAGCGTCCAACAGTTTCTTCGCGATGAGATCAGCATGCACGAACTGTACGTTGAAGACCTGCTGGAGGTATAGCGAGTGGGCAGACGGCTGGTGGTCTGGGTTGAGGGCAAGCAAGACCGCCGTTTTCTCGAGGCCGTAGCAACGCCCCGGCTTTCGACGACATACGATGACCTGCTGATCAAGGAGTATCGGGAGCTACAGCGCCATGCGATCAACGGTACCCTTCGCTCCATGTCCCACCAGGGCTTCGAACGTTTGTTCGTGGCGGACAGGAACGCCGCTCCGTGTGTTACCAGTCGCAAAGATAAGCTGAAGGAACACTACCCGGCCCTGCAGGCCGAGGAAATCGTCGTGGTCCCAACCGAGATCGAGAGCTGGTATCTCGCCGGGCTCACACCCGATCGGGCCACTGCTCTCAAAGTCAAGTGCCCAGCGTACACAGACCGACTTACCAAAGAAGATCTCCATCGGCTGAAGCCATCGCAGTTCGACTCGGAACGCTTCCTGCTTGAGCTCCTTCGAAACTTCGACCTCGACACCGCCTGCCGCCGCAACAAATCCTTTGCGTATTTCTATCGGAAGTTTCTAACTTAACGCCCCACCGTTCGCCCGGCATACTTCTTCCAGACCGCCGGGTCCGCGAGCATCTTCACAAACAACCCGCCAACCACCGAACGCGCCTGGAAGCCTTGCTGCTTGCCGGTCACCGTGTCATACCAGTCAGTAAGTGGAACCCGACTCACTGAAGTACTAGCAAACTGAAACGCCGGAGCCACTAACTTCTCGAAGTCAGTCGCGTTGTCCGCCAGGGTAGCCGTCCATAGTACCCAATCCAACTTGGTGTAGTCCTTGCGATTATCGAGCGGCAGCCCGAACGCATTCTGCTTCGTCAGGTAAAACGCCATCTCCTTGCGCGCCACCTCCGGCGGAAAGAGATTCAGCCCGAGCAGTTTGTCCCACACCAGGTTGTATTTCTGGCTCCAGGTGCCGGGCTTGTCGAATGCCAGCCGGTAATGGTCGCCGTCGTTTGCCAGGTCCAGCCACTTGCGCGCGAATTCCTGGGCGGTCTTGCGGTAGAGCGCGGCGTCCTGCTTGCGTCCGATCATGTCGGCCAGCATGCCGTAGGAGCCCAGCGCGAGGATGGCCTTGATCGAGAGATTGGCATTGTGAGCCAGGTGGCCGGCGAAGTCATCGGTCGAAAGCTGGTTCTCCGGGTCGAGTCCCTTCTCCTTCAGATACTCGGCCCACCGGGTCAGCTCGGGCCAGTATTTTTCGGCGTAGGCCGCGCTGCCTTCCACGCGCGCCAGGGCGGCCAGCATGATGAGCATGTTGCCGCTCTCTTCCACCGGCATCTGGTTCTCTTCGGTGCGCTCACCGCCGCCGTAGACCTGGCCGTTGGCCTGCGGGTAAGTTCCGAGGTCGTGCGGCGCGAACGGCCAGCGCCAGCGCTCCATGCGCGCATATTCGAGCACCGGCTGGAGCTGCGCGCGCAGCAGCTTGGGATTGAACAGCAGCGTGAAGGGCGAGCTNGTTGCTGAAATTCTCCTTGGGGAAGTACATGGGCGTGCCGTCGATATCGGCCACCAGTTTGTGTGCGGCCAGCGTCTGGCGATAGGCCAGCGCGGCGAGGCGGGCATATCGCTCTCCGCCGACTCGGGTCATGTCCGCCATCAGCTCCGTGTCGAAGGCCTGGCTTCGCGCGAGCAGCGAATCGTGGTCGCGGCGGCCGGTGCGCAACAACTCCGCCGCATCCGCGCCCTTGCGCCGCCACCACGCGCGCTCGCGGCGCTCGAAATACTCGATCGAGTAGAGGTCGTCATAGGCGATCATGAGGTATCGCGAAACCGGGCTCGTGCCTACGCGGCCCAGCGCGATGCTGTACGCCAGGACGTTGACCGCGCCGCGCGGCGCCGCGCCCGGTTCCGCGAAGTTGTCGGAGTCGGGCAAATGGCC
>OMOG01000295.1:868-1479 GCA_900290305.1 Candidatus Sulfopaludibacter sp. SbA4 | reverse complement strand
GTGGTCTCGAACGCAGCGCGGGCTTGCTGGCGCAGACTGACGGCTTCGGAAACACCGTCGGGCTTGTCCGCCGCCAGGTACAGATAGCCCCAATCGATGCGCAGATCGTCGCCTCGCTTGGCCAGTATGGGCTGGTCGCGCGAGCCCATGCGCAAGACCGGCTGGCCATCCAACTGGTAGCGCGCCGAGACCACCGGCTGGTCCGCGGTGTTCACGACGAGATCGGACGCGGCCTCGAAGTAGATGGCCGCCTCGTGCTCGCGCCCGTCGGTAGCGGAGACGCGCCATTCGATGTAGGTCAGGGGGCGCGAGAGCACGTCGAGATCTTCCGGCAACGCGGGGGTAAAGAAGGTCAGGGTGAGGGCGATTCCACCGCCGGAGAATTCGTAGATGGTTCTGGTGGGCAGCACTTCGAGGCGCGTCTGATCGAGCGCGGGCGAAGGCTGGCGGTCGCGGCCCATCACCCGGTAGGTCTTGCCGTCGATGCGCGCCAGCGCCGCGAGGCTGTTGGGCTTGCCCGTCCAGTGGACGGTGCCGCTATCGGTCAGGCGGTCGGTCATCGACCAGATGCTGAGGTACGGGTCGTGCGCCACCAGCGGGACGGCCGGCGG
>OMOG01000295.1:0-858 GCA_900290305.1 Candidatus Sulfopaludibacter sp. SbA4 | reverse complement strand
ATATCGTATGACCGGTATTGTAACTTGCGTTCACAGGAATTGCGTCAATTCGGACAGATGGCCAATGACAGCGCAGTCACAGCCGGATGGATACCAGCCATCCCGGTTCAGCAGCATCGGGAAAAGCCCGCTCCTGCGGCTGCCCACCACGTCGGCCAGATAGTCGTTGCCGACGTAGATTGCCTCCCGCGGTTCAACATTCACGCGACGCAGGAAGGCGTCGAAGATCGCTCTGTCCGGCTTCTCCGTGCCCAGCGTCTGCGAGTCTCCCACGTCTTCGAACCAATGCAGGATTCCGTTTTCTTCCAACCGTAGTCGAAGGTGGCGGTCCCAGTTTGCCAGCACGAACTGGCGCACTCCAAAGCGATCGTGAAAGGTAGCCAGCGCCTCCGCCGTGCCCTCGATCAACCGCCAGTGGGCTGCTCCCCGGCCAAACGCGTCCTGCATCGCGGAATTGAACTCCGCGCTGAGTGACTCCACGCCCAGCAAAACCGACAGGCACCGGTTGTATTGATCGTAATAACGCCGCCGCTCAGCCGGGTCCGCGTGACGGCTGGATTGATGAGGCAGGGCAAAGTCCGCCGTATAATATGCGCGGCGAATGAACTCCGGAGGTACGGTCCGCCCCAGCCCAGCCAGCACGCTGGCGCAGATGGCCTCGCGGCTCGGCTGCATCTCGAGCAGCGTGCCGCCGCAGTCGAAAATCGCGGCCTTAACGCCTTGGGGTTTCATTGGATGGGCACCACCCAGTGTTCGAAGTAACGAAAGATTTTGAGCGGCCGCACCTTTACCGGCATGATCGGCTCGTCCCGCAGATAGTGGAGCGCCACGCGCAGCGGGTCGTTGAATCCGCACGCC
>OMOG01000113.1 GCA_900290305.1 Candidatus Sulfopaludibacter sp. SbA4 | reverse complement strand
TTTGCGAGCCGGTATCGGCGGCTGGCGGAGTAGGCTATGGCCAAAAGCTCGCAGCCCGCGTGGAAGGATGTTAAGCGGCGGCTCGCGGATTTCGACAAGGGCGGGTTGCTGGACCTGGTCCAGGATCTTTACGGTGCGAACAAGGACAATCAGACGTTCCTGCATGCCCGCCTGGGCTTGGGCGAGGACGTGCTGAAACCGTACAAAGAGAGAATCGATAGGTGGATTTCACCCGATATATTTCGGAAGGAGACTGAATCCGTTTCCAAAGCCAAGCAGGCGATCTCCGACTACCTGAAGGCCGTTGGCGATGCTGCGGGACTGGCGGAGTTGATGGTTTTCTATTGCGAGTGCGCCGCTGGGTTTTGTAATGCGTATGGCAATGACGATTGGGGATACTACAGCTCGCTCCTGAGTATGTTCGGGCAGGCCGTCCGAGCCGCCAACAAGCTGCCGGCGGGCGCCCGGGAGGGTCTCGTCGCCAGGTTGGACCGTGTGCGAGTCATCAGCCATAAGTTCGGCTATGGCGTCGGAGAGGCCATGGATTCCATCCTCGCGACGGATACAAGGGAGTGATACCTGATGCCGCTTTCACCCGGAACGCGCTTAGGCCCATACGAGGTCGTCTCTGCGCTTGGCGCCGGCGGCATGGGTGAGGTCTATCGTGCCCGCGACACGCGCCTGGGCCGCGACGTAGCTCTCAAGATCCTGCCCTCTGAAGTCGCGGACGATCCTCTGCGCCGCCAGCGATTCGAGTTGGAAGCGCGAGCGGTTGCAGCACTGAGCCACCCCAACATCGTGGCCGTATTTGACGTGGGCACGGAGGGCGGCGTCTCTTACATCATCAGCGAACTGGTGGACGGCGAGTCCCTGCGCGGGGCGAAATTCGGGCTGCGCAAGACGCTGGATATCGCGCTCCAAATCGCCGGTGGCCTGGCAGCGGCGCACGACGCCCGGATCGTCCATCGCGATCTCAAGCCGGACAACATTCTGCTCACCCGCGATGGACGTGTCAAGATTCTGGATTTCGGTTTGGCTAAATTCCGCGCGGAGCGAACTGCCGCCGCGGACGCTGCGGAAACTCTCACCGTGCGATCCGAGCCGGGCACAGTGATGGGAACCGTCGGTTACATGTCGCCCGAGCAGGTGCGCGGGCTCGAGGCCGATCATCGCTCCGATATCTTCAGCTTCGGCGTCGTCCTCCACGAGCTCCTCACTGGCCAGCGTGCGTTTCATGGCCCGGTCGACCACTATTTCGACTACCTCTTTATGGCATGGGCTCCCGACGGACAGGTTGTTGCTACCGCTATGGGGCTGAAGTCCACTCTCTGGAAGTTCCAGCCCGAAAGCCGATGAACGAACATGGATTCCACCGGCATCATCCACTCGCTGTTTGGTGTTCCCCGCGCACTGGTCGGCGTGATCCACACGGGCGCTCTTCCGGGTACGCCCTCCAGCCGCCAGGGCGTCGATGAGATTGCCGAAGCCGCCGTCACCGAAGCCCGCATCTACGCGGCTGACGGATTCCACGGCCTCATCATCGAGAACACCCACGACCGTCCGTACCTCAAGAACTCTGTCGGCCCGGAAATCGGAGCGGCCATGGCGGTGATTGGCGCCGCGGTGCGGCGTGCCGTTTCGCTGCCGCTGGGGATCCAGGTCCTGGCCGGCGCCAATACCTGGGCAGTCGCGATCGCCCACGCGTGCGGCGCGAGCTTTGTCCGCGTGGAAGGCTTCGTGTTCGCGCATGTGGCCGACGAAGGACTGATCGAATCGAGCGCCGGATCGCTGCTGCGCTATCGCCGTGCGATCGGCGCCGACGGCATTCGCGTCTTCGCGGATATCAAGAAGAAGCACTCGGCCCACGCCATCACCGCGGATGTGGACATCGTCGAGACCGCCAAGGCAGCCGAGTTCTTCCGCGCCGATGGCGTCATTGTCTCCGGCGTTTCGACGGGCCAACCCGCGGATGCGGACGAAGTACGGGCAGTCAGTGGCGCGGTGTCGATTCCTACGCTGATCGGGTCCGGCATCACGCCGGAGAACATGGGGAACTACGCGGCCGCGGACGCGTTGATCGTGGGGTCTTCAGTGAAATGCGACGGCTTCTGGTCGAATCCCCTCGATGAAGCGCGGGTCGCTGCGGTGGCGCGGGCGTTTCAGAACATCGTGTTCTGATTGGCGGTGGTGGCGGGAACCACTTGCAGCACGTCCAATGTTCTACGATCTTTCCCTTTTCATCCAGCCGGAAAATGTCCATGCCCGCCCAGTCCTGGTCGCCGGGCCACTGCTGACCGGCGTGCCGCTTTGGGCGCCCTCGCGCTTTGGCGAGCCCTCGCGCTTTGGCGAGCTCGCGCTTTGGCGAGCACAACCCCTAACCCCCATCCCTGGTATAGTGACTCCATCGTAGCCTCATTCCACCTCCGGTGCTTTTATCTGGTACCCGCCCTCTTGGCGGCGCAAACCGCGCCCCCGGAAGTGCGCGTCAGCAGCCGGCCGTACGTCCCGCCGTCCCCCTATGCGCTGCGTGTGGAGACTCGCCTGGTGGATGTGGGGGTCGTGGTGCGCGACCAGCACGGGCTCGCGGTGCCCGGTCTCAAGCCAGGCGATTTCCACTTGCTGGACGAAGGCAAGGAGCGCGCCGTTACCTCGTTCTCCGTGGATACAGCCCGGGTGCGCGTCAAAGCCGTCGCGGCGGAAAAAGCCGCGGCCGGACCGGCATCCTCGCCCCCTCCCGCGAGCAATGCCGCCATCGATGCCGCCAGGCCGCCGCGCTTCGTCGTGCTGTTCTTCGATGACGCCAGCACCAGCGCCGGCGACCTGACCCACGCCCAGATTGCCGCGCGCCGCTTCGTGAAGGAGGCCCTGAATCCAGGGGACCGTGTCGCCATCATGACGTCATCCTCCGCGCACACCTTGGAATTTACCCCGGACGTTGCCCGCATGGTAGAGACCATCGGCCGCCTGAGGCCCCATCAGCGCGTGCCGGAGAGCGGATTGGCAGCCTGCCCGCGCATTACGCCGTACCAAGCGTACCTGATTTCCTGCAAGATGGATGGCATGGCCCTCAAGGCCGCGGTGGATGAGGCCTATGCGTGCGCCGACCTGGACGCCCCACCCACCCTGCAAACCAGAGGCGTGCAAAACAGTCCCATGCTTGCCGCCGTCAGGGGGCAGGCCGACCAGACCTGGGATCGCGTCCGTATCGTCTCCGAAAGCACCCTCGATTCGGTGGACCTGGCGGTCGAGTATCTGGCCAAGACGCCGGGCACGCGCGTGCTGGTGCTGGTCTCTTCCGGATTTCTGGCCGGCACCATGGAGCGCCATCAGGATCTGGTGGTGGACCATGCACTGCGCGGAGGCGTGGTGATCAATGCGCTGGATGCCAAGGGGCTCTACTCCGAGCCGCCCGTGAGGCCCTTCGGAGAAATGGGAACGATGCCGACGGCCAAGATGCCCGCCAGCACGTTCATCTTCGAGACCAGCTCCGTGGGCGGCCGGCTCGAGGAGTTGGCCGCTCCCATGGCGACGTTTGCAGCCAGCACGGGCGGATTGTTCTTCCACAATAATAACGATCTCGACCTCGCGTTCCGCCAAGTCGGAGTCGAGCCGGAAGTCACCTACCACCTCGGCTTTTCACCCGACGATGTGGCTGCCGATGGCAAGTATCACAAGCTGAAGGTGCGGCTGGCCGCACCCAATACCGGCATGGTGCAGGCCCGCCCCGGGTACTTTGCGCCGGATCACGCGGCCGCTCCCGACAAGCCCGAGAAGAAAGTCCCGGCCGACGCTCGCGCAAAAGGGGACGCGCGCGCCAAAATGGATCGCGCCGTATTGAGCGAGGAGATCGTCACCGGTTTTCCGGTAGCGGTGAGCGTGAAGATCGGCCCGGTGGTCTCCGTGACGGCCAATGTGGATATCACCCAGTTGCGGTTTCCGCCGAAGGATGGCCGGCGCGTCGAGCGGCTCACCTTCGTGGCGGCGCTGGTGGACGCGCAAGGCAACCTGGCGGCCGCCAAGGAAGGCGTCATGGAACTGGCGCTCACCGATCCCACCTTCGCCCGTATGGCCCTCACCGGCCTGAATGCCAACCTCACGCTCCAGGCGCCTCCTGGCGTCTATCGCTTGCGGGAGGTGATTCAGGAGGATGTGGACGGCCGCATCGCGACCACTATCCAACCGGTCGAGATCCCCGCGCCCCAAAAGTAACTCCCTTTTCAAACGTGGTAGGACAGACGATCGGTTTTTGTCGTCTGTCACTCCGCTACTTACCTGCCAACCTGCCCCCTAAAAGTCCACATGCAGCCCCAACTGCACCGTCCGCGGACCGCCCAGCGTGTGCTGAATCAGCCCGAACGACGAAGTCAGCGCGCGCACCGTAGGCACCCCGTTGGTCACGCTGTACTGCGTGGCGCTGTTGTTCGGCACATCGAAGCTGGGGTGGTTGAACAGATTCAGCACATCCGCCTGCAGCCTCATCGAGACGCGCTCCGTGATCCGGGTCACCTTCACCGCCGATACGTCGAAGCGCTCCTGGAACGGCCCGCGAAACGTATTGCGGCCCGTGGCCCCGAAAGCCGTCTCCAGCGTGTCGCAGGTCTCGGTGCCGTTGACCGTCGTGCACGGCACCCCCGGCGTCCCCACCGGAATCTGCGGCACATAGAAATCGTTTCCGTTGAGCACCGGATTGTTGGCGTTGATTCCCGTGGTCCCCTGCAGCGTCGCCTGCTGCGGCGTGATCCCCGGCTTCAGCGGCATCACCGGGTCGAGAATCTCCACGAAGTTGGCGTAGTACACTCCGCCCACCGCGCCCGAATAATCGATGCCGCCGTACGGCTGTCCGCTTTGGAAGACAGTGACTCCGTTAAGCGACCATCCGTTGGTCAGCCTGCCCAGCCCCGAGCTTCCGCGAACCGCGTTCGGCAGATCGTAATGATACTGCATGATCGCCACGTGCGTGCGGTCGTAGCTCGACGTCGCATAGGAATTGTGCAGGTTGAACGGATCGTTCCCGTTGAAGAACAGGCCGAGCCCGCTCTGCATATCGAGCGTGTGCGACCACGTGTACGCCGCCGTGATCTGCAGTCCGTGGCTCAGCCGCTTCCGCAGGCCGAATTGCAGGGCGCTGTAGTTCGAGACCCCCTCCGCCTTGTACAAGGCCGAGTTGTTATTGAAGCCCAGATACGGCGTGCGCAGGTCGGTGTTGCCGCCGTCGTACGTCTTGAGGGGCTCGATCGACGGAATCACGTTGAACCCGTACGAAGTCGTCTCGCCGTTCAGCGGGTTCGAGGGCGTCGCGATTCCCGGCTGGTTGAACGGAATCGGCAGCACCTCGTGCTGCCCGTGATTGCCCACATATCCCAGGCTCAACTGCATGCTGTTGACCGGCTGCCATTGCACGTCGAGGCTCCAGTTCTCGGTGTACGGCAGCACGTTCGCCGGATCGTATCCGCTGAAGGTGTACGTCTTGGCGCCCGTAATAATCTGCGCCTTATTCGGCACCAGCCCCGCGAACAGCGTCTGGTTGGTCACCGTCGGAGGAATCGTGGCGCCCAGGAAGGGCTGCGAGAGCGTGCCCTGCGAAGTGCCCACCACCTGCTGCACGAACGGAGCGGCCACCGTAACTCCGAACGGCCCGTTGACCCCCGCGCCCGCGCCGGGCGACAGCTCCGAGAAGTACTCGCCGCGGTCGTAGAACATCCCGAAGCCCGTGCGGATCACCACGTTCTTCAGTTGCGATGGGCTCCACACAATTCCGATACGGGGTCCGAATCCCCACTGGCGTCCATTCAGCGTGGAATCGCTGACCCCGCTCGTTCCGATCGTCTGGTTGTTGCCCGCCACCACCAGGCCCGTCGCCGCGATGGTATCCGTCGACGAGTTGTACTGGTAGGCGTCGGGGTGGAAATTCGCCAGCCGGCCGTACTTCTCCGTCAGCGGGCCGTCGAAATCGTAGCGCACTCCCACGTTCACCGTCAGGTTCGAAACCAGGCGAATGTTGTCCTGCACGTACCCGCCAATCTGGTTGACGCGGAAGTACCGGTTCGTCGGACCGATGAACACGTTCGTGCCGTTCGCGTTCACGTTGCCCGTCATCAGCGCCGTCAAGGTCGGGAACGAGACCGTAGGCGTGTTGTCCGTGTTGTTCACGATATTGAGCTGGTAGTGCTCCACGTTGAAGCCCGCCGTCACCGTGTGGCGGCCCTTGAGCCAGTTCAGGCTGCTCGATGCCGAACCCATGTTCTGGTAGAAGCCCGTGTTGGCGAAGTTCCCGCTCGGCCCCACGCTGAAGCTCTTGAGCAGGTGCGAATCCACCGTCGAGACGCTCAGCGCCGGGAATTGCGGTGTGCCGAAAGCGTCGATCCCCAGCGAGGTTGCGGTCACCGCCTGGCCGGTCGACGAGTAGTTGTACTGGCGATTGACTCCGGCCTTCTGCTCCCACGTCAGGGACGGCGTGAGGATCACGATATTATCCAGCGAGCCGGTCTGCGTGCCCGTCTTGATCGCTTTGGGAAAACCCAGCGTGGAGCCGCCGCCGAAGGGCGCGGCGGAGGGACTGTTCTGGTAGATATACTTCTGCGACAGCCGGTCCTTGCTGTTGATCAGGTAGTCCAGGTCGGCCACCGCCTGGTGGGCAATGAACGAGGCTGGCGCCTGCAGGAACACGTCGTAGCCGAGCTGCTGGGCCTGCGCCAGGTTGGTGAGCTGCGCCGAAGGAATCAGGTAGTTGCCGCCTACCTTGGCTGAAAACAGTGCCAGCGCCGCGGGGTTGATCTGGCTGGCCGTCACCGTCGCGCCCAGGTCGGCCTGCAGCATGTTGACCAGGCCTTGCGCGCTGCGGTCGTCCGTCAGGTGCAGCGGAACGTTGGCCGTCTTGGTGCCGTTCAACGCATCGAAGTCCTGAATGTCCTGGAAGGCGCCGAAGAAGAACAGCTTGTTCTTGAAAATCGGTCCGCCGATAGTCGCGCCCGGCCGGTTGTAGTGCAGTGCCGGGACTTTATCATGCGCCGAAATCGCCGTGCTCGCGTTGCGGAAGAACGGCGCCGCGTTGAACATGGTGTTCTGCACATACTCGTAGACGCCGCCGTGGAACTGGTTGGTCCCCGAGCGCGTCGTCGCTTCGATGTGCGCCCCGGCCTTCGATCCCTGCGAGGCGTCGTACATCGAGGCGTTCACGCGCAGCTCCTGCATCGTCTCCACCGGCGGCGTCGCGATTGCCTGGCCCGCCGAATCGTAGGCCGACGTGTTGGTCTGGGTATCGCCCCCCGCCGCGCTGGATTGGCCCGTGTTCAAAGTGAACCGCGACGATTCCACCTGGCTCGTGGTCTTGCCGTTGAACACGTTGTCGGCCGTCACCCCGTTGATCGACAAGCTGTTGCTGGTATCGCGCTGTCCGTTGGCCCAGATCGCCTGGTTGCCGAAGCCCGCGTTCGAGCCCGACGTG
>OMOG01000439.1:2337-3497 GCA_900290305.1 Candidatus Sulfopaludibacter sp. SbA4 | reverse complement strand
CGCCTCCGCCAGCCCGATCAACTCCTCGAGCCACGTCGTGCCGGCCGTCTTGAGATGCACGCCCGCCTGGTGTTTGCCGAGCGCCCGCCGGATGGGAGCGTAGATCGAAAACTTGTCGCTCCCCGAATGCACGCTCAGCTTGAGGTTCGCCGGAAGCTGGTATTCGCGGATGGCGTAAGCGATTACCGCCAGGTCGTCGTTGAATTCCTTCTCGAACTGCGCGATGTCTCCCACGTAATCCACGCCCTTGTTGAAGCGGCCGGTGAATTTGGGCGCGATGGTCTGGATGGGAATCCGCTGATCGGCGATGGCCGCCAGGATCACCAGCAGTTCGGGCGGTGTTTGCGGTGCGTCGGTCTCGTCCATGGAAACTTCCGTGATGAAGCCCGCCGCGCCCCGCCTTTCCGCGATGTGGCGGTAAATACGTCCGGCCTCCTGCACCGCGAACAGGTACTTGCCGGCGATCCCGGCCATCGATTCGCGCGTCGTGGCGTAAGGCGCTCCGCTCGCGGTGAGTTCCGCATGCCGGTTCACGAAGGCATCGATATCCGCCTTCTCGGCCGGCTGCCCGATGGCCGCCGCAACGTCCAGCGTGTAGAAGTCGCTGGAATCGATATACCGGTCCACCGTGGTGAGATTGATGTGGTCCGCATCCACGTGATAGGCGTGTTTCCACCCCAGCTCGCCTGCCGCCCGGTCGGCCGCCGCCTTCACGCTGCCGGGCTCCGACCCCACGATTCCGTGCTCGCGGTTCGACTTGTTCCACACCGGGATCACCGTGACCCCGCGCTCGGCCGCCATCGCGCAGGCCTGCAATTGCGCCTTTGCCTGGTGCGCGAAGCGATCCCCCACGCCCAGCGAAAGCCTGCCCAACGTTGTGTTCATTGTCCAATCCTTTCCCGGAGATTTCAATGTATCGCGTCGCCAGGCTGGTGGGGCGGACTCCCTGGGCGGACCCCAGGGCGGACCCCCTGGTCCGCGCGGGACGCCCTCGTCCCGCTGCCGCGAACGGTGGTTGGGCCCGGTCTCACGGCGACAATCCCACGTTCCTCTCCGCGTCAAGTTCTCGCACACTCCTCCAGCGCCGCCATCCGTGCCCGGATCGGCCGAACTTCCTCCTCACCCAGCCTCTCCGCGCAGCCCGCGAAGATCCGCTTACC
>OMOG01000439.1:0-2327 GCA_900290305.1 Candidatus Sulfopaludibacter sp. SbA4 | reverse complement strand
CGCAGCATGCGCAGGCTCACCGCCACATCCGTCTTCGAGTACATGCGGATCTGCTCCAATGCCGAATCCAGCAGGTGGTCGAAATCGATCCACGGAACCAGCACCCGCACCACGCCCGGCGGATCGTAAAGCACCGGCTCCGGCGGCTCCCTCGACACGAAGCGGATCAGGATGCGGCTCAGTTGGTCCACGCAACTGACGGCCGTCGAGGGGTCGTTCACCGCCGGCGAGATGGCCTTCAGCGCGATGTCCACAATCTGCAAAACTCCAAATTCTACGTCCTGCTGCAGCGTTCGCGACGGACCGAAATCGAAGGCGCCGCGGAACTCCTCGCCGTTGTCCTCGCTCAACCGGTCCCCTTTGGACACCATCAGCAGCGGGACTCCCGTTGGCACAAACTGGCCGGCGCGCCGCAGAACGCGGATCTTCACGTGATAAGTCTTCGCCAGCCCCACCAGCCGCTTCGTGTCGATATACCGAATGTAGCCGGAGACATCGCTCCGCACGCCCGCCTCCCAGGTGCTGGAATCGATCGCGCCGGAGTCTCCCAACCGCGTTGTCCGCCGCGGCCATGGCATCATCTCGTCGATCATGGCCTCCGTCTCCGCGGCAATCCGGTCCACGATGTGGTTCACGCTGATCGCCTGCGAGATGTGGTGAATGAAGAAGAGCAGCCACCCCACGCACGCCAGGGCCAGCAGCATCGCGCCCAGAACCGTCGCAATGGGCGCGAACGGATGCGGAATCGATCGCGCCGCGGGAAGCGCCGCCATGCAGTAACAGAAGGTGCCCAGAAAGATGCCCAGCGTCCACTGCGTGACCCGATCCTTCACGAAGCTCACGATGATCCGCGGCGAGAATTGCATCGAGGCCAGCGTCAGCGTCATCAGCAGGATGGCAAATACGATCGACACCACCGTCATGATGGAGGCCGCGATCCCCGCCAGGATCACCTGGGCCACCTGCGGGTCGGAGCGCGACGGGAAGAGCATCCGTGGCACCCACGCGCTGAGCGCCGGGACGGATTCCTCCCCCCACGACAGGAACGCTCCCGCGCAACCCAACGTCAGCGCGATGGCCAGCGGACGGACCAGGAATCCGCCACGCAGGTTGTACATCACGTGGCGAAACAATAATGGCAGGCGCTTGTTCACGCTTCTAACAGTGTAAGCAAATGGCTCCTCGGGTTTTGACTTTCTCCTGGATTCGACGCGGCGCAGCCCCGACTCTCCGGAAACCCCAGGCCAACCCACTGATTCTGAGCGGCTTGGTGGGGCAAGCTTCAGCCGGGCGGAAGCGCCTGCCCCGCCACGGTGACGGTGACAGTGGTGACGGTGTTGGAGCCGTTTCCGCGCGCATTTTTTTGTCACGACTTAACCTCTTCGGTTTCTGTGGGTTGCGGAGGTACGTCAGAATCGGGAGACGCGTGGGGAGGGTCTTCTTCGGTCCACGCGTCTCCCGGATCTTCGCGGATCTCGACGACGCGGGCACCTTCGTGCAGGCGCCGGAATTTCAATTCAATGCCGTGCTCGGCGAGGGTCAGGGAGCAGGATCGGAGCTGCTTGGAGACGCCCGCGGCGGTGTGACAGGAAATGAAGGGTTGGAAGAGGTCCCGGAGCTCGGTGGCGGATCCCTTCCAGCAGCGGCGCTGTTCCATGAGGCCGCGGACGGCTTCGACCATGGGATGCGGGGACGGCGGTGGGTTTAGGGCTTCGCGCATTTCGTCCTCGGTGCAGCCGAGAGCGGGGCTGGCGGCGACGGCCCAGGCGACGGCGTCGGCGAATTTTCCAGGGGCCGGGTCGATTTGGGGGAGCCGGGCGAGGGCGGTGCCGACGGCATCGCAAAGAGTCGCCAGGATGGCCGGCCAAGCCTCCTGGAAGGCCGTGAGGAGGGCCATTTCGGCGGTGCGCCGGTCGGGCGGGAGGGGCGGAAGCTGGATGGTGAGGGCGCGTTCGGCGAGGGCGGGGGAACACGACCAGCGCTCGGTGACGGTGAGGATGACGGGCCGTTTGAGTGACTTGAGCAGGGGGTTGGCGGTGGGCCGGGGAGTTTCGTGGACGGCGACGCCGACGCCGGAGGAGAGGCGGCAGAGGGCGTCGGTGAGGGCCGGTGAGAGGGTCGAGACGTGGTCGAGGGCGAGGATCCAGTTGTGGCGGGCGAGGATGTAGAGTTCGCGGGGAGTGGCGGGGATGGGGGAGAGGGGCGCGGTGCTGGGATCGAAGATGGAGCGGAGAATTTTTGCAGCGAAGGTTTTGCCGGAGGCCGGGGGGCCCTGGAGGACGAGGAAGGGGAAGGGTCCAGTGGGGCGGAGGGCGGCGAGGAGCCAG
>OMOG01000245.1 GCA_900290305.1 Candidatus Sulfopaludibacter sp. SbA4 | reverse complement strand
GGCCAATGGTACAGTCCCGGCGTCCGCCGCCGCCATTCCGATGGAGATCGACTTCACGGAGGCGCCACGATCAGACATCGCAAGTCCCACTAACTCGGTTCGATTGCTGGCGTCGAAGACCAAGAGCAATTGGCTGACGTACCACTTGACGGTGCGTTCGGAGAGGCCGAGCTGACTCGCGATCTCCTTACTGCGCAAGCCCTTGGTAATGAGCAATAAGACGTGTTCTTGTCGAAAGTTCAGGTGTGACATAAGATTTTCTCGCGTAACTGAGCGCGTCATAAGCCCGACGCTGAGCCGGACCTTTTGGGCGCCTTGTGTTCAGGCAACATGGGGTCACGCCCGCTCGCCCCGGAGGATGACCCTGGGACTGTGGGCAGGTCGGCTTACATGGCCCTTTTACCTCGGGGACATGCTGCTGGTCGAGCGTACCGGGATCTTTCCACCGAGACTATAACTGAGGGTACAACCGACGGGAGGGTTAAGCTGCGAGCACCTGCTCCCTACGGCTATGATCACGGAGTCGCCGTCGGGCGTGTCGCTGGGAATTTGAATGTTAACTTGAAACACGCCGACGAGACCTGGCGCTAGCCATATGTTCGAGCTGCCACCGGGACCGCCATCGATAGTCGCGTATGTAAACGTTGTGGTACCGCCAGCGCGGAGCGTCATCAGGGGCGCCAGCGGAAACGTTGGAGAGGGATAGCCCAGTTTCGGCTGGTCACCGATGCCGCCGAATCGGCCGAGATTGGTTCCGTATACAGCCAGGGTTTCGCCCGGTTGCGCCGGGTGATCCGGGGTGACGAGTGAATAGTCCAGGTGTTGCGCGGCAACGTAACCGGATGGTGCCACGAAGAAAACACCCCATTGGCTAGCAAGCGGTGGGAGCATTTGGCCGCTCTGTCCGGATTGCGAGACAACCACGGTGTCCAGCGTGGAGGGAAATGGCGCCGGCATCTGCATGTTGATCTGCTGGCAGGACTGGAGGTCCGCGACCGCAAGTAAGGGAGCGGCAGCACCGCCGACGGTCACCGAGATTCCGGCGATCTCGTAGGGCAGTGGATACGCCACCGCCTGCTGGACTCCACTAATCCCAGTTAGCCCGGTACAGAAAATCGTGGCGAGGCTCAAATACTGGGGGAGTCCGGGTGTGAACGTGGCGCTATCCGTGACGGTCAAGACGCGGATTTCCGCCGTGGCCGCCGGGCCGGCGATCAGGAAAAGCGTGCAAAATAGAACGGCCTTCGCGCAACTGGCCGGAGTGGCGCGAGCGCGCATGCGGATCGTGACGGGAGCGACGGGGCGGTTGAAGGTGGTGGAGATCGCGGGCGTGGAGCAGGGGGAGATGGTGCGGCGGATGGGAGGGTGAAGCGTGACTCAGCGGAACAGGCGTTCGTCGAAGTGGCATAGCGCCGGCGGCTCGACACGAATACTCGCGAAATCCGGATGCGCCGGGTTCAGTAGGTAATTGCGCTCGTCACGGATGACGGCCGATGGAACCGCGAGAACGGTTGAGGTTCCGGAGCCGAGCCACCAGTCTCCAAGGGCTTGCGGACTCAGATCGCGCAGGTTCTCCCGTAGACGTAGGTCCCGTTCGTTCACGACGTCGATCCAATCCGGAAGAACCGCTGACACGCACACATATCCGGTTGGAAAATCCTGACGCGGCATGTGGACCAGGTTTTCGAGCACAGCCAATGCGACGCTTTGCGCCATGTAAACGGCCGCGTGTCCCGGCGAGTTCCATCGGCCGCCAACGAGCCGCGCACCCTCGCCGTCCAGGCGCGCATATCTGGCCCTGCAAACACGGAAAACGCGTCGAGGCATCAGGATGGAATATTGTGCTCGATCCGGGTGAGGGTGCGCTCGACCAGTTCGATGCCGTCGTCAGTCACGAGCAGTTCGGCCGGAGCGCGATTGTCCAGGAGCGGCAACGGCGTCGACAGCCAATGGGTCGCCTTTTGCTCGTCGCCGAATACCGCGACGGCGTGGGCGATCACCGGGACCAAGCGAGCGACCGCAGCAGGGGACGTCATCACTCTTATTCTACTGCGTCCACCGCGAAGCCGGCTAAACAGTCCGGGCGGTGAGCCGGCACAACCCAGACCACTCGACGTTCAGTGCACTTATCCGCGGCGCAATCCGGTTCGTCTGCGACAATTGCGGTGAGATCAGCATTCAGCCCGAGGTGGCCGCTGAGTTGCGGAAAACCATTTGGGAGCGCAAAACCCCGGCGCGGGTGATCGAAGCTGCGGTCTATGAGTTTTCCCGGTGATGCCCTGGCGTGATGCGGGCGACCTCGTAGTGTAGGCGCGACGCGGCCTTACGCAAGATGGTTCTGTTTCAAGATGGCCGTATACGGCCCTTCCTTTTCCGAGTCAAGGGGAAGGTCCGGATTCTCAGCCAGGTTGCATGCGATATACCACGGTTCCGCGTGATAGATCATGTCGCTGTAAGAAGGCTCGTCTTTGCGGGCAGTGCTCTCGATTTCAGCCAGGCGCTTCCAGAGAGCGACAACCTTCTCAGCCGCGGCACCCCTCGATTGCGCGTGGAACTCGACCAGGCAGTCTTCTACCGCCGCCCAAAAGCTGGCGGCAATACTCGCTTGGACCATATTTACATTGTAACGTGGCTGCGCGAGCCGTTGTTCAAGATCGTCTCCGCGCTCGGCGTGTGGAAACTGATCTGATCGGAATCGGCTATGATCATGCGTTGATTCCAAAACGCTGCGACCGGCCCGTATACGACGTCGTAGAAGCCTCCCGGCGTTCGCCGATGATCGGTCCCTCCGCTGCGGCAGTGGTGAACAAAGCTCCAAAAGTCATCGGCATAGAAGTCGCCTCGGCTGAAAACCAACGTATCCAACGTTGCCAGGGCATTGCGGTCAATTACTAGCTCCACGACCGCCGGTTTCGTGCCTGGCCTGGTTGACGAGATCTGCACGGCCCAAGTCTGAGCCTGGTGCAGCACCGTGGTCGTGTAGAATCCAGGTCCAAAATCCGCGCGTCTACGTCCACCGCGGGTGATTACGGGGCCAGCGATAATCCCTGTGACGATAAATGTCCAGAGTACCGTGGTAAAGAACAATGTCCTGGTTGGTCCAGTTAGGCGGAGGGTAGGGGATACGTACCCCGGCGGCTCTGAGGGACAGGCCAGGAGGCCTGTCCTACGGTAGACTAAATTCGAGACTATGGAACTGGAAAAGATTCAACAGGCCATCCGCGCGCAGAACCTAGACGGATGGCTCTTCTTCGACCACCACCTCCGCGACCCGCTGGCATACCGGGTCCTCGGACTGACCCCGCCCGCCGCGCCGACTCGGCGCTGGTATTACATGATCCCGGCACAAGGCGAGCCGGTGGGGATGGAGCACCGCATCGAGCGCGGGATGACCGGCAATCTGCCGGGCGAGCGGATCCCGTATTCCAGTTGGACGGAACAGGTGGCCGCCTTGCGCAGGCTGACCGCGGGCATGCGCCGCGTGGCCATGCAATACTCCCCCAACTGCGCCATCCCGTACGTGTCCATGGTGGATGCCGGCACGGTCGAACTGGTGCGCGGCACGGGCGTGGAGGTGGTCACCTCCGCCGAGCTGATCCAGACCTTCGAGGCCTGTTGGACGCCGGAGGCCCTGGAATCGCATCTCGAAGCCGGCCGCCGCGTGGACCGCGTGCGCGACGAGGCCTTCGCCCTGGTCCGCGAGCGGACGCGGAACGGAGCGCCGCTGCGCGACCTCGAGGTCAAGAACTTCGTGCGCGACGGCTTCGCCAAGGCCGGGCTCATCACCGACCACGGGCCGATCGTGGGCGTGAATGCCAACGCCTCCAACCCGCACTACGAGCCGACCGAAGAGGTGAACACGGCGATCCAGGCGGGCGACCTGGTGCTGCTCGACATGTGGGCCAAGCTCGACCAGCCGGGCGCGGTCTACTACGACATCACCTGGACCTATTTCTGCGGCGCCGCTCCGCCGGACGACATGCGCAACGTCTTCCAGGTGGTGACGGGCGCGCGCGATGCCGCCATCGAGCGGGTGAAGAGCGCGGTGAGCAGCGGCTATCCGTTGTGCGGCTTCGAGGTGGATGACGCCGCGCGCGGGGTGATCGATGGCAGCGGGTTCGGGCAGTTTTTCACGCACCGCACGGGCCATTCGATCGGCCAGGAAGTGCACGGAAACGGCGCGAACATGGACAACCTGGAAACCCACGACGAGCGCCGGGTGGTGCCATGGACGTGCTTCTCGATCGAGCCCGGCATCTACCTGGAGAAGTTCGGCGTGCGGAGCGAAGTCAACATGTTCGTGGGCGAAGGCGAGGCTCGCAAAGGCGAGGCTCGCGTGACCGGCGAGATCCAACGCGAGCTGGCGCTATTCTGATGCCTCCGCAGGCGCTCGCGGTGGTGGCGACGCTGCTGTCGTTTTCGCCGCACGGCAACCGCATCGAGCTTCGGCTGGACCGCGGCTCGGCCGAGATGGTGTGGGTCACGCCCAGCACCTTCCGGTTTCGCCGCACGCTCGACGGGCCTTTGCCCAGCGTCCGCTGGGAGGATCGGCCGCAGGTAGCGGTGCAGATTGACGAAGAGCAGGGCCTGTTGCGGCTGCGTTCGAAGTTCCTGGATGTCGCCATTCAGAAGCGCGGGCTGCTGGTGCGCGTGCGGAAGCTCGACGGCACGCCGCTGACGGCCGACCTCTCCGAGCCGGGCCCTTCGGGGAGCGGCGTGGCGTGGGAGCGGGAAGCTCCGGACCGGGCGAGGTTCTACGGGCTCGGCCCGCGCACGGACGCGGAATTCGACGTGCGCGGCAAGGCCGTGGCCAGCGAGGTTCCGTTCCTGGTCTCGACAGCCGGGTACGGCGAATACCATGCTTCCGGAGGCGCGTACCGCTTCGACTTCAGGCCCGGCTACCGGTATCGGATCGAGGCGCCTGGAGTCGACTACTTCTTCTATTACGGCCCCACCATCAAGCAGATCTTCGAGGAGCACAAGGATGCGCGCGGTCCCGCTCCAGGCTGGGCGGCCTCGCCCGTAAGCGCGGCCTCGCCCCAAAGCGCCGCTTCGGCGGAGAGCGCCGGCTCGTGGAGCGCCTTGCGCGCCACGCTGCTCCGGCTGGTGCACGGCGCCATGTCGGCGGCGCTGGCTCCTTCACTCTCGCTGACGCCGTACGAAGGCAAGGCGCCGGAGCTGGTGCAGCGCGCGCGGCAGCTCGGCTCGCTGGTGGACGACGTGTCGCCGGGGCCGGTGGGCCTCAGCAGTTTCCGCAAACAGCTCGAGTCGTTTTTTGCGGTCTACGCCGCGGAGGCGCAGATGAAGGGCTATCCGGTCTGGCACCCGCTGCCGTTCCAGTTCCCGGAGGACCCTGAGTGCGCGCGCCACACCGATGAGTTCATGCTCGGCGATGAGATGCTGATCGCGCCCATCTACGAGCCGGGCAACAAGCGGACGGTCTACCTGCCGCAAGGCATCTGGACCAATCTGGATACCAACGAGACATCGCCGGGCCGGCGGACCATCACTGTGGAGACGCCCGCGTTGCCGGTGTTCGCGCGCAACGGGACGATCGTGCCGCTGGATTCGCCGGCAGGGATGGCGCTGCACTACTTCCCTACCCTGCCGGCCGAATTCTTCCTGCTGGAGAGCGACCCGGACGACTGGACGCAAGTCCACGCGTCGCCCGCCGCCGACATCATGCGCCTCGAGATCGAATCCAAGAAGGCGCGCGACTACCAGTGGGTGGTGCACCACATCGAACGGCCGTCGGAGGTGGGCTTCGAGGACCGGAAATACCGCCAGGTGCGGTCGGGGAGCGCGATCGAGGACCGCACGTGGTTCTACGACGCGGCGCACAAGAATCTGCAGGTGCGGGTGCGCGTGGCGGCGGGCGAGGACTGCATCATCAATCTGAGTTTCTAAACTCGGGTAGTTTTCCCACAATCGGACGTTCCGCGTTAATTGTGGGGCGGACCCCCCGGTCCGCTGCCGACGCCCCCGTCGGCCTTTCGCGGATCACATCGGGCTGATTTGACTGTGTCAATGAGCGGGTCCGGGGGGACCCGCGCGGACCAGGGGGTCCGCCCCACAATTTGTGCAGCATTCCCAGTGGTGGGAAAACTATGTGGCATTAGCCAGAATTGGCTGCCCCGCAGAGCAGCAGAGCCGCAACCAAACCGGGAGGGCGAGGAGCCAGAATTCAGGAGCCTGAAGCCAGAATCTGCAAGCGGGGGCCTCTGCCGCTTGAAGAAAATCTTCTCAAGGA
>OMOG01000580.1 GCA_900290305.1 Candidatus Sulfopaludibacter sp. SbA4 | reverse complement strand
GATCTCCGCCTTGGTCAGCCCCGCGTCCGCCAGCGGCGCTTCCACCTCGTGCTTCTTGGCGGCATTCTGGCCCGGGCGGTAGTCGCCCAGGTCGTCCTGGTTCACGCCGTAAACGATGTGCTCATAACCGCGCTCGCGGCCCACCTGCTGGAGCCGCGTGAACAGCTCGTCCTTGCAGTGAAAACACCGGTCGGGATTGTTGGCCGCGTAATCCGGATTGTCGAATTCGTAGGTCTGGATGTACTCGTGCGCTATCCCGAAGCGCTTCACGAACTCCTCCGCGTCGCGCTTGTGCGACTCCGGCAGCGACGCCGAATCCGCCGTCATCGCCAGCGCGTCCGCACCCAACGCGCGGTGGGCGGCCCACGCCAGGTACGCCGAGTCGGTGCCCCCGGAAAACGCCACGATCGCGCGCCCCATGCTCCCGAGCGCTGCCAGGAGCCGCTCCTCTTTCTCTTGCAGCCGCGCCGGGCTCGACAGTTCCACAAATGCTGCCATAAAAGTCACGTCCACACAGGCTGGAAAGACACAGGCTCGAAAGCCTGTGCTACTGCAAGTCTACTGTAATGGCAGGGTCTCCTGCCCGTTGCCGTTCGTGTCCTCGGTCTCCGGAATCACCGAAGCCGCCGCCACCTTGTCGCCGTCCTCCAGCGACACCAGCCTCACCCCCTGCGTCGACCGCCCCACCTGCCGGATGGTCGACGACTCGATGCGGATAATCTTGCCGTTCTGGCTGACGATGATGATCTCCGAATCTTCCCTCACCGAGAGCACCCCCACCACCTTCCCCGTCTTCCCTGTGGTCTTCATATTGATCACGCCCTTGCCGCCGCGCGCCGTCAGCCGGTAGTCTTCAAGCGGCGTCCGCTTGCCGTATCCATTCTCGGCGATCGAAAGAATCAGCCCGTCCTTGTCCACCACTTCCATGCCCACCAGGTAGTCGCTTTCCTCCAGGTCCATGGCGCGAACGCCGCGCGCCTGCCGCCCCATGGCGCGCACCTGGCTCTCCGCAAAACGGATGGCCTGCCCTTCGTGCGACCCCAGGAAAACATAGTTGTCGCCGCGCGTGATCTTGGCCGAAATCAGCTCGTCGCCTTCGTCCAGCGACACCGCGATGATCCCCCGCGACATGGGATTGTCGAACTCCGTCAGCTCGCTCTTCTTGATCACCGCGTGCCTGGTCACCATCACGATGAACTGGTCGGGCACGAAGTCCTTCACCGCCAGGAACGCCTTCGCCGTTTCGTCCGGCTGCAGGTTGATGAGGTTCGAAATGTGCTTGCCCTTGCCCGTGGTGGTGGCATCCGGAATCTCGTACACCTTCAGCCAGTAAACCCGCCCGCGCGTGGTGAAGATCAGCAGGTAGCTGTGCGTGGAAGCCACGTTGAGGTGCTCCACGAAATCCTCGGCGCGCGTCCCCATCCCGATGCGGCCCTTGCCGCCGCGCGTCTGCCGGCGGTACGTGTCCACGGCCGTGCGCTTCAGATAGCCGCCGCGCGTCACCGTGACCGCCACATCCTCGACGGCCACCAGGTCTTCCAGCTTGATCTCGCCCGTGTCTTCCACGATCTCCGTGCGCCGCTCGTCGCCGAACTCCTTCTGGACATCTTTCAGCTCCTTGACGATCAGGGCCCGCAAAACCTTGTCCGACCCCAGGATTTCCAGGTACTCGGCGATGCGCCGCTGTATATCCGCCAGCTCGTCCAGGATCTTCTGCTGCTCCATCCCGGTGAGCCGCTGCAACTGCAGCTCGATGATCGCCTGCGCCTGCTTCTCGCTGAACTCGAACCGCGCAATCAGAGATTCGCGCGCTTCCCGAGGCTGCTTGGCCGCGCGAATCAGTGCGATCACTTCATCCAGGTTGTTGAGCGCCTTCTGGAATCCCAGCAAAATGTGCTCGCGATCGCGCGCCTTGCGCAGCTCGTACTCCGTGCGGCGGCGGACCACTTCCACGCGGTGCTCGATGAACAGCTTGATCATCTCGAGCAGGCCCAGCTCGCGCGGCTGCCCGTTGACAATCGAGAGCATGATCACGCCGAAGCCCATCTGGAGCTGCGTGTTCTTATAAAGGTTGTTGAGCACCACCTCCGCCTGCTCGCCGCGCTTCAGCTCCAC
>OMOG01000243.1 GCA_900290305.1 Candidatus Sulfopaludibacter sp. SbA4 | reverse complement strand
GAGCAACTTCATGATCTGCTGGCCGGTGGTTCCCACAATCGCCGAGGCCAGGTCGGCGAACTTCGCCGGAAGGGGCGCCACGGGTGTGACGATGGCGGAGCCGCCAAAGCCGAAGTTCCAACCGTTGACGCGGAGTTTGAAGAGGCGCAGCCGGATCTTCTGCTCGGCTGCGTCGGCGGACTCGCGGCTCAGCGCGACCGCATACTTGCCGGACGTGTTGAACCCCAACGTGGCGTCCAGGCCGGCCTCCAGCTTGAGTCCGATATCGCCCTTGAGGCCGAGGCCCGCGACCTCGCGCACCCAACTGAAGTTATAGCCGAATTTCAGATCGGCCTTGATGCCGAACGATCCATCCACTTCCGAGATCAGCCAGGTGGCCGGCGGCAACTGGCCGATGTCCCGAACCTGCGACGGCAGTTTCCAGGTGGAGATCAAGCCGCCCAGCGCCGCTCGCGCGTTGGCGCCTGCCGCCGCGCCCTGCACGATGGCGTAGTAGCCCTTGCGCCCCGCATTCACCGACGGCGCGAAACTCACGCCAGGCGCCAGGGCCACCGTCCCGGATGCAGTGCCCGAGATGTCGTAACCCCAGCGCAGCATGAGCAGCGCGTCTCCGGGGGGAACCGGGAACGTCAGCGACTCGGCGATATCCGACACCAGGTCCCCTTCCTTCAGGAGCGCGGCGCGCAGCGTACCGGGCGTGGTGAAGATGCCGAGGGCCGCATTGACATCCGCCGAGAAGCCGACCTTCGCCGGTCCCACCGAAATGGGTTGGCCGGGCGCCACGGAAAGGTCGCCGCCTGCGATCAGCGTATCCTCCGTGGGCAGGACTCCCTGCGGATTCAAAAGCGCTGCCAACAGCGCCGGACTGGGGAGCGCGTCGATCTGAACCGAGCCTTTCGCCAGGATCGGATCGAGCGGAAAGCTGAACTTGCTGCCGCCGGACAGGGCAATACCGGACATTACTTGTATCTCCTTTCGACCTCACAAGATTACACAGGCAAGAATGCCTGTGCTACTTCGACCTCAACAAGATTACACAGGCAAGAATGCCTGTGCTACTTCGACGTAACATTTATCTCGCCAGCGCGATCGCCAACAAAACCGCCCGTTGGGTACCGCGCCAGGAATCCTTGGTATCGAACGTCTCATTCAACGAGTGGGCGCCGGTCCCGCTTCCGCCGCCGCTGATGGTGATCGCGGGTATCCCGAGGTTCATCGGCACATTCGAATCCGTGGAACCCTCGCGCAACACTTCCTCGATCTGCAACGCGCGCGAAACCCCCATGGCCGTCTGTACGATGGGGCTGTCCTTGGGAGTCTGGCCCGCGGGCCGCACTCCCACCAATTCCGCCGCGGCGCTCACCGGGCCGCGATTGTTCCAACGCCGGTTCTCTTCGTCCACGGCCTCTTTGACCGCGGCGTTGAATTTGGTATCCACGGCCTTGAGCGAGGCGGAATCGGAGGAGCGCATATCCACTTCCATCCACGCCTCGAAAGGGATGGCGTTGACGGACGTGCCGCCGCCCACGCGTCCCACGTTGAAGGTGGTCTTGGGCTGCGCAGGGACTTCGAACGCGTCGATCTTGGCGATGGCGCGGCCCATGGCCTGGATGGGATTGGCCATGCCGAACGCGCCGAAGCTATGGCCGCCGGGACCTTTGAAAGTCACTTTGTAGCGGTTGCTGCCCACGCCGATGTGCGTGATTCCGAGGCCCGTTCCATCCACCGAGATGAACCTGTCGATCTGGCCCTTCAGTGAGTCGTAGAAGAGGCTCTTCATGCCGCGCAGGTCGCCGAGACCTTCCTCGCCGACGTCGGCGACGAAGGTGATGGCGCCGGGGGTTTCGACGTGCGCTTCGTTCAGCGCGCGAATTACGGAGAGCATGACGGTGAGGCCGCGGCAATCGTCGCCGATGCCCGGTCCCTTCAAGACGGTGCCCTCGCGAGTCACTTTTACGTTGGTTCCTTCGGGGAAGACCGTATCGAGGTGCGCGCTGAAGACCAGGTTGGGATGCGCGGCCTTGCCGGGCCGGGCGCCGATGACGTTGCCGGCGCGGTCGGTGCGGACGTCTTTGAGACCCAGTTCCTCGAAGAGGCGCTTCAACTCTTTGCCGCGCTCGTCCTCGTGGAAGGGCGGGGCGGGAATCTCGCACAGGCGCACTTCCTGCTCGATGGCTTGGGGCTCGTTGCGCTTGGCGGCCTCAAGCGCGGCGCGGACGGCCGGGTCGTTGAGCAGTTGCGCGGGAGTTTGCGCGAAGGCCAGGGCGGTGAAGAGCGGTATGAAGATGATGGGCTTCATAGAAAGGGCAACGCGGGAATCATACCACGTCGCCGGAAGCGCCGGGTTGGCCGGGAGGCGCAAACATTTCGGGTGTGTCAGTTTATTTTTCATGGCCTCCTAAGCTCCTCTGTTTCTGTGGGTTGCGGAGGGGGCTCGAAATCGGGAGACGCAAATTGAGGGTCGTTTTTACAATTTGCGCCTCCCGGGCGGTGACGCGCTTTTCGGCTGAAGTCAGTTTATTTTTTGCGCGTTGTAAACTCCTCTGATTCTGTGGGTTGCGGAGAGGGATCGAAATCGGGTGACGGCGATTGAGGGTCTTTTTTACAATCGCCGTCACCCGGGGAACGGGGGAAGATGTGTCGAGGCGACGGAAGGGTTCCATATAGATCTCCTAAAAGAAGACCGCTCATTTTGAGCGACCTGTTGTGTTTGCAATCAATAACTTACTTACAGAAACCGCTCAAAAATAAGCGGTTTTCACGGCACTGGTCCGGACGGATGGTGCCACGTCCCTGCGTGTCGAACATGCCGCCACCGGGAACCGCAACTTTACTTGCGGTTTTGGAGACGACAGGGAAAGAAACTAGACGGGTTAGCCGTTTCGACCGCAAGTAAACTTGCGGTTTGGGTTGGTTTTCCGGAGAATGCGGCCTGAAAGGCAAGATCTGTTCGTCCCGCTGCTTTCAGACTGGCCGACGCCACCCCGGGCCGCAAGTCTCTTCCTGATTTAAAGGTAGCAGACAGGTAAGCGGTGGCAGGCGCCGAGGGGCGGTGCGGGCGGAAATAAGTATTTTGGAATCAGTGAAAGTCTCTTTGAAAAAATAGTTCCTTCCCGCGTGACTGTGATTTTTGGGAGGCGTGGACTCAGGGTTTCCTCGCCGGCAGAAGCGCATTCTTCAGTTTGCTCTGGCGACGGGTAGTGTCCTAGAAGTGCGTTGATTGCATAAGGGACGTGGGGCCGCCTTAACGGTGCAATAGATCGAGATTTTCGCGGCGGAGGTGGCGGGGGATTTGGGGGCCGGGGTTGCGGCGGTGGCGGCGGCGGTGGCAGCGGCCTAGGAATCGGAGGCCAGTCTTCCCGGAGCGGAATTCGCTCGCCGCTTATCTGTTTAGGTCTGGAAACGTGCAACATGGTGCTGTTCGACAAGCTGCTGCCACTTTAACATTTCCTTCTTACGATTCGGGAACATGATACCAGCCTTGGACAATTCAGTGCCGATCTCTTCAAGATTTGTCAGTCGGCCCAAGGCCTCAGGACCATCCATCTCATCCCAGAGGGACGCATACTGTTTTGAGAGTCTGTTCCAGCGTGCGTGCAGGTCCATTGCGGTCATTGCCCGGTCATAATTTTGCGCAACGATTGAGTACGCGCTAATCGCCGTCGTGGCAAGGGCAAATGCAGGACGCAGCCACTTAAGGTGATCTGGAAGGTCAATCAAAATACTCAATGCTGCTCCAGACGATAAGAAAAGAGTAAGCCAATTCGCGATCCGCTGATGCCATCGGTAGCGATTCGCCAGAGCCGCAAAGTAGTCGCCGCGAATTTCGGCAGAAAGCATGTTCTCCCAAACCCGCCTTTGCTGTAGGGGTGTAAGCACCTTATGCCTTTCCACCCCCGATTATACCGCCGGCAACAGAACCTCGGAACCGCGTTGATTGCAGATTGCAATATTTGGCCTTAGGCGGCCATGCACGTGATCTTCAATCCAATGTCCACTTGGTGAACGCCGCCACCGACGTGAACGCGCCGGTCGCCGTGAACCTCAAGCCAAGAACGGCCAGACCAAAAGCATTCGGCCCGAAGGTGTCAGAGCAGTCGAAGGAAACCGTGCCCTGCTTGCCGGCCGTGAACGGCCATTTGTCGGTGAAGACAAACGACGTGTGCGTATTCGGCTGCATGGTGAACTGGGTTGTGCCGATCACCCCGCCGTTCCCATCCTTGAAAGTGGCTAGCCTGGCTAATCAAGTCATCCGTCAAGCGGATCGAAGCGTGA
>OMOG01000380.1 GCA_900290305.1 Candidatus Sulfopaludibacter sp. SbA4 | reverse complement strand
CCGGTCACTTCCACCGACGTGGCCACCGTGCCCACTTGCAGGTTCCCGTTCACCGTGGTCACGCGGTCGCCCTGCACCATGATCGAGGTGTGCGCTTCCGTGTTGAAGCCATCCTTGGCGAAGCTCACGCTGTAGTTGCCCACCGGCAGGTTGAGAACCTGGTACGTGCCGTTGTTCTGCGTGACCGTCTTCAACCCCAGATTGGTGTCGATGTTCTTGATCGCGACGGCGGCGTTCGGAACGGCCGCGCCGGTGGCATCGCTCACCGTTCCGGTGATTCCTCCCAACGTCTGTTGCGCGCTGAGAATCGCGGGAATGGCGGCGAGAAACGTGAACGAAGCGATAGCTTTGCGAAGCATGTTCGTTTTCAACTCCTGTTTTCGTGGCTATGGAATGGAATACCAAGCTTGCAGTTTCAATTTGATGACAATTCCGTTGCGATGCAGGCTTTAACAATTCCTGGTGGGGCAGGCTTTCAGCCGGCTTTTGGACTGCTGGCGAAAATCTCCAGACAGGCAAGAACGTCACCGTATTTTGCGAGCCTCCATAGGCTTGCTGCTCTGAGCGAAAAGACTTATCCTGGTCCAATCGGGCCCAGTCCTATGTTGTTAACTTCAGGTTTCGTCAGTTGCGTCCTCGCGTTTTCCAATCTCCTAACCGCGGCGGAGCTGCCGCCAATCCTCAATTCCTACGAGCAGCTTCCCCTCTCTTTCGAGCCCAATCTCGGCCAGGCGGATTCCCGCGCGCAGTTCGTCGCCCGCTCCGCCGGCTACACCCTCTTCCTCGGACCATCGGAAGCCCAGATGGTCCTGGCGTCCGTGTCCCGGAACCAGGCCGCCGCGCTTTACATGACTCTCGATGGCGCCAGTCCCACCGCTCGTCCGGCGGCCCTCGAGCGCCAGCCCGGTGTCAGCGCCTACTTCATCGGCAACGACTCCTCGCGCTGGCTCCCCGAGGTCCCTCACTACGGCTGCATACAATATGAGTCAGTCTATCCCGGTATTGACATAGTCTACTACGGCAACGGCCAACAGGTCGAATACGATTTCGTCCTCCACCCCGGCGCGGACTCCAGCCGCATCCGCCTCTCCTACGCCGGCGCCGAACGTATGCGCATCGACTCCGCCTCCGGCGACCTGATCCTCACCACCGCGCTCGGCGAACTCCGGCAGCGGAAGCCGCACGTCTACCAGGCGGCGGGCGGACGTCAGGTGGAAGTGCCCACCGCCTATCGGCTGAATGGCCGCCAGGTTTCTTTCGATGTGACTCACTACGACCGCGGCCGTCCGCTGGTCATCGACCCCGTGCTGATTTATTCCACCTATCTCGGCGGCAACAACCGGATCGCCGATATGGCGATGGATGCCGCGGGCGCGGTCTATGTAACCGGCATGACTACTTCCTACAACTTTCCTGCCGTAAATGCCTATCAGCCGGGAGTGGCCGGCCCCGCCCGGGTCCTGTTTACCGCCTTCGTCACCAAGCTGAATCCCTACCCGGGCAGCGGCCAGGTCACTCTGGCATACTCGACCTACCTGGGCGGCAGCGCCTACGATTCCGCCAAAGGAGTTGCCGTGGACTCCACCGGCGCCGCGTACGTTTTGGGGACCACCAGCTCGCCCGACTTCCCGGTTCTCAATGCGTACCATTCCACACCTCCCAGCGGCGCCGATGGATTCGACGGCGGTTTCGTCACCAGGCTGAATCCTTACAACGGCAGCGGACCGGTCACGTTGTCTTATTCGACCTTCCTCGGCGGAGGAATCGAGTTCGAAACTCCCGGAAAAATCGCCGTGGATTCCGCCGGAGCCGCCTACGTAGCAGGCAACGTCTCTTCCGAGAACTTTCCATCGGTGAACGCGCTCCTGCCGTTCCAGCCCGGCGACGTGTTCCTCGCCCGCTTCAATCCCTACAGCGGAACCGGAGACGTCACGCTGGGATACTCGACGTCTTTGGGTCCCGGCAGCGCGGCCGCCGTTGCGGTGGATTCCACCGGCGCCGTTTACGTGGCCGGCGGTGCTGGTGCGGCATTCCCCACGATCAACGCCTACCAGGGCGCGCACCCCGCAAACGGAGGCGCTTTCGTCACGAAGGTGAATCCCTTCACCGGCGGCCCCGTCACCGTGGCCTACTCCACCTTACTCGGCGGAAGTGGTTCCAACTTCATCAACGCCATCGCCGTGGATTCCGCCGGAGCCGCCTACATCGCCGGCTACACCACATCCACCGATTTCCCCGTTGTCAACGCCTGGCAGTCGCGCAATGCCGCGGCCGGCAATGGGTATACGGATAGTAGCGCCAATGGCAATGCCTTCGTCGTCAGGATGAATCCGTTTTCCGGCACCGGTAACGTGACTCTGGGCTTCTCGACTTACCTCGGAGGCGCAGCCCTGGACCTCGCGAACGGCATCGCGGTGGATGCGGCCGGCGCTGTCTACGTTACCGGCCTCACCACCTCGGCAAATTTTCCCGTTCTCGACCCCTCGCCTCCCAGCTTCTCTGAAATGCTGGGAGATGCCTTCGTCACCAAATTCATCCCCTCCAAAAAGGGCCCGCTGACCCTGGCCTACTCTACCTTCATCGGGGGCAACGAAGCCAATCCGAATATTGCGACGTATCCAACTGCCGGCACCGGAATCGCCATCGATCCCTCAGGGGCCATCCAGTTAGCCGGCTACACATACTCCCTCAATTTCCCGCTGCTCAATGCCTACCAAAACACCTACATCGACGTGGAAACCGATGCCATGACCGATAGCGATGGCTTCGCCGTCAAAATCCCCCAGCCAGGCGCCGTCGTCAAAACTCCGGTCGATGTCACAGTCACATCACCTACCATCGCTTCGCTCGCCCCCGGCCAAGCCCCTGCGAGGGGCCAGCCCCTCACGTTGACCGCGACCTTCACCGGCGCCTCGAGCCCACCAGTGACTGGCAGGGTCTGGTTCGTGGGCGGCACCAATGGCGCGGTCCTGTGCTCCGCCCCCGTCTCGAACGGTGGGGCGTCTTGTACGACTCCGGCTTACACTCCGCCCTACATCGTATTCGACGGCGGCGGCAACACCATCACGGCCGGCTATCCCGGCGATTCGGTTTACACCTTAGGTACCGTCACACCGCTGACATTCTTGAACGGCCCGGCAGCCACCACTACCAACCTCTCGATTTCCCCGAACCCTCCCGTGGTTGGTCCCGTGACTCTCACCGCTACCGTGACTATCACTCAGCCCGGCGGGGCCTTCCAGAACAACGACACAGTCAAGTTTACACAGAACGGCTTCACGGTCTGCCTACTCTCTCCGCCGCCGGAGGCAATCCAAGTGACTCAATTCACGGTCAGTTGTCCCTTGACGCTCGGTTCGGCAGCCGTCACCTTGAGCGCCCTCTACAGCGGCAACACGGAGACGGCATCAAGCTCCGCCGGCTTCGGCTACTTAGTTCCGTTCAGTAGTCCCGTCCCTTCCTTTGACATCCATGTCAGTGCGGCAGCGACGATTTACGGCCAGCCGGTCACGATATCGGCCACCAGCGTACCGGTTCCAGGCAGCGCGCTGCCAACCGGCTCGGTCACCTTCTACGACGCAACTGGATCGGTGATCGGGCAACTGGCCTCCGTTCCGCTGACCGCCGGCGCCGCGTCGATCACCGTGCCCGCGAACGGAATTTCCGCCCTGAGAGCCGGCACGCACTCGATCACGGTCAACGGGACCGGGCCCGCTTACGGCGGCGCCACGATTGTAGTCGCTAAGGCCGACACCATGACTACGCTCGCGGCCCAAGGCAGCACGGTCACGGCCGCGGTCTCGGCGGTCTCTCCCGGCGCCGGCGTTCCCTCGGGTGGGGTGCAGTTCTTCAACGGGTCCGCGGAGGTCGCCGCGGGTAACCTGGTCACGTCGGGCACTCAGTCAGTTGTCGTACTCCCCGCTACCGCTATCGGCGGGAACATCACCGCGATTTACTCGGGCGATTCCAACTTCAACGGCAGTACTTCCGCCGTGCTGTCGCTGCCCAAGTCACAGCCGCCGGTTTTCGTCACCCTGACCCTCGCGTCCAGCCCAAATCCCGCACCCGTGGGGCTTCCAGTGACTCTTACCGTCTCGGTGAAGGGCAACGCACCGGCCCCTGCCGCGGGCATGGTGCAGGTCTTCGACTCCGCTACCCTGCTGGGCGCCGCCGGAGTTAGTGGCGGCCAAGCCACTCTGGCAGCGACCTTCCAATCGACGGGCACCCACCGCCTGGCGGCCCAGTACAGCGGCGATTCCGTGTACCCGCCTGAATCGTTAGCGGCAGGCCTGTACGTAGTTGGCAACTCCATTTCGATCGCCATCGCCTCGAGCTCCGCCAATA
>OMOG01000183.1:164-16678 GCA_900290305.1 Candidatus Sulfopaludibacter sp. SbA4 | reverse complement strand
GTTCCTTTTTCGACCGGAATTCACCAAACTACTTTATTATACAAAGTAAGTGACATTGGGCTGAAGCCTGCCCCACCAGGCAGCTCTGAGTCAGCGCGGCAGGCGCCACAAAAGCAGTGAGTCATATGGCAAGTTCATTTTGCTTCGGGAGAAAAGCGATGCGCATCAGGTTTTCGTTGGCCCCCGTTGTGGCGGTCTTCTTTCTTGCCCGGACGACGCAATCCAGTCCGGCCAATCTCATTACCAATGGCAGCTTTGAAACCATCACACCCCCGGTAGCGTCCGGTGGTTATCAGATATTCTACGCGGGCCAAAGCTTTAACGGCTGGACCGTAGTGGGGCCGGGTGGCACCAACAACATCGCTGTGATCAGCGGCGCGTTCACCGATAGGGGATTCAGCTTCCCTGCCGAGGATGGGGCAAATTGGGTGGATCTCACCGGAGGTACGTCCAATACCACGGAGGGTGTTCAACAGACCGTCACTACGGTAATTGGGACCACCTACAACCTCTCGTTCTGGGTCGGCAATCTCGTCGACACCACTTACAACATTTACGGAACCACGAGCACCGTGAATGTATTCCTGAACGGTATTCAGGTGCTCAGTGCCACCAACAGCGCCGGGGCCGGGACCACCACTCAGACCTGGCAGCAATTCACCTATCAGTTTACGGCCACCTCGACATCCACCACCCTGGCCTTCATCAATGGCGATCCCTATAACGACAATACCAATGGCTTGGACAATATCGTCCTGACCGTGGCGAGCGTTTCGCCGCCGCCTCCCAACACGCCCTCCGACTCCGATCTCAACGGCCTCAACAACGACGCGATTACCGGACCTGCGCCGTGCATCGCAGGCGACCCGGTAAACTGCGCCACCAGCAACCTGGTCGAAACTGCCAGCGACCTCACCGCCGGGGGGCGCGGCCGATTCCTGCAACTGGTGCGCACCTACAATTCGCTGGATGCTTCCTCGGCCGCGTCTCCCGATGCGGCCGGCTTCGGATGGACTCACTCCTACGCCGAGTCGTTGAGCTTCGATGGCAGCGGGAACCCGACCGTCCATCGGGGCAACGGCTCCACTGTTCCATTTATCGCCCCCGGCCCGGTTTTCACCGCGCCCCCATATGTCATCGCCACCCTCGTCCAGAACGGGAATGGCACCTGCACGTTCACGTTGCCCGACCAACGGGCGGACATCTTCAGCTCGACCGGCCGACTGCTGATCGAAACCGACCGCAACGGCTACCAGACGACGCTGGCGTACGACGGCTCCGGACGAGTGACTTCGGTGACTGACCCGGCCGGCCGGGCGCTGTCGTTTACTTATGGGGGCAACGGGTTGGTGTCTTCGGTGACCGATCCCATCGGACGAAAGGTCAGTTATGGCTATGACTCGTCGCAGAACCTGATTAGCGTCACGGACGCGGGCGGAAACGTCACCAGGTATACCTACGACAGTACTCACCGCCTGACCAGCATGACGGACCCCAACGGCGGGATCGCCACCAATACGTATGACCGCAGCAACCGCGTGGTGTCGCAGACCGACCCGGCGGGGCGGACCATGACGTTTGCATACGCCAGCGGCACCACCACCATCACCGACGGCGGCGGGCACGCAGTCGCACAGACCTACACGGGTAACCGGCTCACGACGCTGACGCGGGGCGTGGGCAGCCCCGGAGCGGCCACCTGGACCTTCACCTACGATGCAGCAGGCAACCGCATTTCCGGCAGCGATCCGAACGGTCATACGTGGAATGCGACCTATGACACTAAAGGCAACCAACTGACCTTCACGGATGCTCTGAACCGTACTGCCAGCGCGACCTACGATGCGCTGAACGATCCGCTGACGCGAATGGATCCGCTGGGAGTGACGACCACCTACACATACAACTCGCACGGCGACCTCGCAACGATGAGCCGTCCGCTGACCGGCACGTCTCAGACTTCGACCGAGACCTTAGTGCACGGGGACGCGAGCCATCCCGGCGATATCACAGCCTTCGTCGACCCGAACGGGCAGACCTGGTCCCTGACTCATGATGCCGATGGAGATTTGATCCGGCGGGTGGACCCGGACGGCGGCATCTGGACGGGAAGCTACAACGGCATCGGTTGGCGCACCAGCGAGGTTCTGCCTCGGGGCCACGCCGCCGGGGCCAATCTGGCGGACTTCACGATTACGCACGTTTACTCGTTGCTCGGGCAGACCCTCCAGAACACCGACCAACTGGGGCACGTGACCAGGTATTCTTACGACCCCAACCGCAACCTGGTGAGCACCACGGATGCGAACGGCCACATCACGCACTTCGCCTACGACCCCGACAATGAGCTGACCAGAACCACGCGTGCCGATGGCACCGTGTTGATGACGTCCTACGATGCCGCCGGGAACATGGCCGGGCAGACCGACGGGCTCGGGAAAACCACCAGTTACGGTTACGACGCCTTGAACCGGCGCGTACTGGTCACCGACCCATTGGGGCGGACCACGTTTCACGCCTACGACGGCGCGGGAAACATCACCAGCATCACGGACCCGAGCAACCAGAAGACCACGAAGACCTATGACGCCGCGAACCAGCTCACTGGCATCGCGTATAGCGACGGCACGACGCCCGCGGTCAACTTCACGTATGACTTGGATGGACAGCGAATCGGGATGGCGGATGGGACCGGGGCGAGCGCTTACCAGTTCGACTCGCTGCACCGCCTGACCATGAGCACGGACGGCGGGGGCAACCACGTCAGCTATGGGTACGACCTGCGCGGGGACCTGACCGGCCTCACGTACCCCTCTGGGAAGCAAGTGACCCGCGTGTTCGACGGGGCGGGACGGTTGACCTCGGTCGCTGACTGGCTGGGGAACAAGTCTACTTTCCATTACGACGAAGATGGCGATCTGACCGGGATCGGCTACGCCAACGGCGTCAATGGCGCGTTCGGATACGACCACAGGGACCGGGTGAGCTCGATGGACTACCGATTCCTGCGCTTGGACTACACCCGCGACAATCTGGGTCAGGTGAGCCGGGTGGACACGGACGGACAGGCCGGCGATGAGAACTACAGCTACACCCCGATCGATCAGGTGAGCCAAGCCGGCCTGGAGAGTTTTGCCTACGATCCGGCGGATAACCTGGCCAGGCTGGATTTTATAGGGCAGTCCTACGACGCTGCCAACGAGCTAATCCATGAAAACCTCATTTTCACGAGCAACTTGACATACGATGGCCGCGGAAACCGGGTGCAGTTCTCGATCCTGGGCTACAACCAAACTTATCGCTACGATCAGGCCAACCGGCTGACCGGCTACGGCTCACAGGCGACCTATTCTTATAATGGAGACGGGCTGAGGATGCGGAAGGTGGTGAGCGGCGTTTCCAGGACATTTGCGTGGGACCTGGTGGGACCGCTGCCCCTCCTGCTGGTGGACGGAACGACGCAGTTCATCTACGGGGCGCACGGCAAGCCGCTGGAACAAATCAACCCGGACGGGAGCGTTTTGTGGTTCCACCAGGACCAACTCGGGAGCACGCGCGCACTGACTGACCATGCCGGGCACGTTGCCGCCCGCTACGGATACAGCGCTTACGGGGTGCGGCCGGGCATCGACCCGGACGACGACGGCCGGCCCGCACTGACACCGCTGCTGTTTGCCGGTCAGTACACCGATTCGGAGTCCGGCCTGCAGTATCTCCGGGCGCGTTACTACGATCCGGCCACGGGGCAGTTCCTGACGCGGGACCCTATGAACGCGATCACCAGAAGCCCTTACCTGTACGCCGGCGGCAACCCTGTCAATGTCACGGACCCGGCCGGGATGGAGGGCGAGGACGACGCTCCCGTTCCCACTCCCGTGGAACTCCCGCCCGATGCCTCAGCCACAGCGCCAGGCACTTCGGGGCCCGTGTCCGACGTGCCCGTCTCCATGCCGATGGGGTGCGATGCCGGCGGCACTGGCGAACTTGCCTGGAACCCGTTTGACCCCCTTTGGAATTGGGCCAATAAACAGACAGTTACGAACCCAGGCCCGACTAAAGACGTCGTCGATCAAGCGCAGATTTTGTACAACCAGGCGACCAACCGGTACCCCAACGATCCTGCTTACCAGAACTTAGCCAACCAGCTAGGAAATCTGATTGGGCAACAGGGAAACCTGAAAGGCGACCTGTTTGAAACCAAGCTCAACGGGATCATCCAGAGTCCGAACAACGCACCTCTGGTGCAGCGGCTCCAAGCTAAGTGAGATTGCCCGGCCGTTCGGTTAACACGGGCGAGCAGCATCTACGCTCAGATTCTGCTCGCCTGCCGAGAATTCGGCGATCTCTCAACTTTCATGTCGCGCACCGGCGGCGGGGGCTTGAGCCGCCGGGGTGCCGGGGCGCGGTACAATCCGATTGAATGCCGTCGGTCAGCCGCGTCAATTGGGCGAAGTTCCGTGTGGCGGCGGTGTGCGTGGTCGCGACGATCATCCTCGCCACGCTGGTCTATCTTCTTACCGGCGGAACGCTGCTCCAGCAGAAGGCCACCGTCTACCTGTACATTCCCGACGCCAGCGGCCTGACTTCCGGCTCGCCGGTTCGGGTGGATGGGATCGACGTGGGCAAAGTGGACTCGGTGAATCTCTCGGGCTCCAAGCAACCCAATCGCGTCATCCGGGTGGCGATGACCGTAGAGCGGGGACGGCTGGCCAGCGTGCCCGCCGATTCCTTCGCGCAGCTCAGCTCCGAAGACCTGGCGGGCGACAAGTTTGTGGACATCACCAGCGGGAGAAGCACGGACCGGATGGCGCCCAACGGAGAGCTGAGCTACAAGGAGCAGACGGACTTCATGAAGAGCCTCGACCTGAGCCAGGTGGCGAAGCAGTTGCGGGACGTGGATGCGGTCATCACGGACATCGAGCAGGGTAAGAGCCGGCTGGGCCAGTTCATCCAAGGCGACGAGTTCTACAGGGATCTGCGCAGGCGTACGACGGAACTGCAGAACGGCATGCGGACCATCGCCAGCACCACCAACGAAGTGGGCCAGTCGCTCTATACGGATAAACTGTACCGGCAGGTGAGCGAACCGCTGGCGACCCTGGATCAGGATCTGGCGAAGCTGCAGTCGGGCCAGGGAACGGGCGGCCAGTTGCTCCGCGACAGCGCGCAGTACGATCAGCTCCAGGCCAGCGCGCGGGACCTGCAGAAGACTATCGGCGACCTTCGATCGGGGGACTTTCTCAAGTCGGACCAGATGTACAACGAGTGGTGCCGGGGGCTGGCTGCGCTGATTCAGAACGTGGAGCAGATGAATGCCGACCCTATGCTCGAACGGTCGGAAACTTACGACAACATTAATGGGTACGCGAAGGAGATGCGGGACCTGGTGCGGGACTTCCGCAAAGACCCGCGCAAATTCCTGCGGCTGAAGTTCTGACGCTACTCGTGATGCAGGGCGCGGGACGGGACCCGCTGAAGCGGGTCCGCAGGCTGAAGGCTAACGCCACATAGTTTTCCACCGGACGTTCTGTGATGATTGTGGGGCGGACCCCCCGGTCCGCGGCCGACGCCCTCGTCGGCCTTTCGCGGATCGCATCGGGCTGATTTGGTTGTGCAAACAGCGGGTCCAGGGGGACCCGCGCGGACCAGGGGGTCCGCCCCACAATTTGTGCAGCATTCCCAGCGGTGGGAAAACTATGTGGCATTGGCCTGAAGCCTGCCCCACAAAACTGCAAGAATGGACCGATGACGACACTGTCGCAGGATTTGCGTTATGCGATCCGGATGTTTCTTAAATCGCCGGGCTTCGCTTCCATCGCCGTCCTCACTCTCGCGCTTGGAATCGGCGCGAACACGACGCTTTTTTCCGTCGTCAACGGCGTGTTGCTCAATCCGCTGCCGTATCCGCGCTCCGCGCAGCTTGTGGCCGTATATGGAAAGACGCCTGGAGTAGACCAAGGGCCGGTGGTCTATCTAAATTTCCTCGACTGGCAGCGCGACACCCGGACGTTTTCCTCGATGGCCATATACCGCAACCAGAACTACAACGTCATCGGCACGACCGACGCAGAACGCCTGAGCGGTTACATGATTTCCGCGGGTTTCTTTTCCACACTCGGGGTGCAGCCCATTCTCGGCCGCACATTCCGATCCGGCGACGACCAAGTGGGGGCCGCGCCGGTGGTCATTCTCGGCGGGGGTTTGTGGAGGCGCAAATTCGGCTCGGCGCCCGATGTCATCGGAAAGCCGCTCACGCTGAATGGCACCCTCTACACCGTGGTGGGCGTGATTCCGCCTGGCTTCACTTTCTACGGCCAGGACCGCGATATCTACACTCCCATCGGCCAGTGGAACGATCCATCGTTTCGCGACCGCCGCATCTCTGTGAGCGCGCACGTTGTGGGCCGACTGAAGCCGGGGGTTACGCTGGCCGAGGCCAAAGCCGACATGGACGTAGTGGCGCGCAACCTGGCTGCCGCCTTCCCGGTGGCCGACCAGGAAGCCGGGATCGCCCTGGTTTCCATGAAGGAGGATATGGTCGGTAACGTCCAGCCATTCCTGCTGGTGCTGCTGGCCGCCGTGGGTTTCCTGCTGCTGATTGCGTGCGCCAACGTCGCGAATCTTCTTCTGGCGCGCTCGATGGGCCGTGCGCGCGAGTTTGCGGTACGTGCGGCCCTGGGCGCCGGCCACCTGCGCGTGGTCCGCCAGCTTCTGACCGAAAGCGTTCTGCTCGCGGGGCTGGGCGGAACGCTGGGGCTCCTGTTCGCCATGGGCGGCGCCAAAGCAGTGCTCAAGACACTGCCCGGCGCACTGCCGCGCGCCGAAGAAATCTCCCTCGACGGACGCGTATTGTTCTTCACGCTGGGGCTTTCAATGTTCGCCGCAATGGTTTTCGGTCTGGCTCCGGCGCTCAAGGGTTCCAGGGTAAATGTGATGGAGATCCTGAAGGAAAGCGGCCGCGGCCCGGCGGGCGCGCGGCACCGGCTGCAGGGAATTTTCGTGGCGACCGAAATCGCCATGGCCCTGGTGCTCCTGATCGGCGCGGGGCTGATGCTGCGCAGCCTCTCCGCGCTGTGGCGCGTGAATCCCGGATACAATCCCCGCCACGCGATCACCTTCAGCTTGTCGATGCCGTCCAACTCCGCAACTACCTCGGCGGAGACGCGTGCCCGCCTGCGCCGGTTCGACGATCAAATGAGCGCCATTCCCGGCGTGAAGGCTGTATCCGTGACGCTGGGCTCACGCCCGATGATCCACGACTCGTCGTTGCCCTTCTGGATCGTAGGCCAGGCGAAGCCTGCCAATGACAACGAAATGCCCCAGGCGATGTTTTACCTGGTGGAGGCCGGTTTCGCGCAGGCCATGGGAATCACTCTCGAGCGCGGCCGATTCGTTACTCCGCAAGACAACGAGAACGCCCCGGTCGTGATCGACATCGACGACGTTTTTGCGCGCACCTGGTTCCCGAATGAAGATCCCATCGGGAAGAGCGTCCACCTGGAGCAATTCAACGTGCAAGCCGAAATCGTCGGCGTGGTGGGCCATATAAGGCAGTGGGGGCTCGGCACGGACCAAAAATCGGCCATCGAAGCGCAGTTCTACTATCCATTCATGCAGCTTCCCGAGAAGCTCATGCCGATGGCGGCCGGCGCGGTGGCCGTGGTGCTGCGCACCGCGGGCGATCCCGGAGCCATCATGGGCCAGGTGCGCCGCGCGGTTGAGCAAATCGACCGTCGCGAAGTAATCTACGGCGTGCAAACGATGGAAGACGTCCTGGCCGGCTCGGTCGCCGCGCGCAGGCTCTCGATGATTCTTCTGGGCATATTCGCGGCGCTCGCGCTGGTTCTTTCCTGCGTGGGGATTTACGGCGTGATTTCCTACGCGGTGGGCCAACGCACCCATGAAATCGGCGTCCGGATGGCACTCGGCGCACAACGCTGGGACGTGATGCGGCTGGTGCTCGGGGAGGGCGCAAGAATGGCGCTGGCCGGCGTGGCCGCCGGCATCGCCGCCGCCTGGGGATTGACGCGCCTGATTGCCAATGAGCTGTTCGGCGTCAGCGCGCAAGATCCGTTGACGTTCACCGCCGTCGCCATGGTGTTGACGGTGGTCGCACTGGTGGCGTGTTATCTTCCGGCGCGCCGCGCCGTGCGCGTGGATCCGATGGTTGCGCTCAGGTACGAGTAGGTTGGCTCGGGCCAGGAACACCGCGCGATGAAGCGCCACGATTGTCTTTCCGGTACCCGCCGACCCCGAAACGCGGGCGGGCCCGTTGTAGCCGCGCTCAACCAACTGGCCCTGCGCCGGGTGGAGGAAGACGTCCATTTCTCCCACGGATAGTCGAGGGCGCGCTCGCGTTCTTCGAGGTTGCTCATCACCCGGAAGCGGCGCTGAGCGTCGGGAGGATCGAACGGACCGGCGTTGCCGGCTACCAACTGCCTCACCGGTGGCGTATCGCCCGTCGCCAGATTGAGCAGGGCCTCCGCGGCCTCGGCCGGCAGATGATCGGCCAATTCCAGTACCGTGTCTTCATTGGCCTCGCGCACATCCTCCAGCCACTCGGCCGGCACACCGTAGCCCAGTAGCTGCTCTTCGGAGATGCCGTCGAACGGCGCGACTTTGGGGGCGCCGCCTGGGCCGCTTCCACGTATTTCGGAATGACGATTTCCCGGACCGTCTCCCGAACTTCCACCAACTGCGCCGCGCCAGTCTTCGGGTGCGTTTCCAGCTTGCGCCGTTCCGCCCAATGATAAGCGTGGCCGTGGTGGTTGACGTACCACAGCAACAGCCTGGACTCCGTTCTGTGCACGATCTAAGGGTGGCGGCGGAATACGCAAGATTCCCGTAGCGGTTGGTTCGCGAGGCAAGCGCGGTGGCGCCCGCGTTATTTGCTACTGGGCGGTCCGAAAGGACTTGATTCTGCTGCTCTTTGCATATACGAAGAACGTGTCGGCCGATCTGACCCCGAAGCAGGTGGCGCAGCTCGCCGGCTTAGTCAAGGAGGAGATCAGGGATGAAAGCGAAGATGTTTGAAGAACTGCTGGAAAGCGTGCGCGAAGGCGGAGCGATTCTCCGCAGGCAGCGGAAACCTTCGCGCCGGTTTGAAGTCGGGGCTTCCGGAATCCGGGCGATTCGCGAGCGAACCAGCCTCTCGCAGTCGGAGTTCGCGCGCTTGATCGGCGTCAGCGTCAAGACCCTGCAGAACTGGGAGCAGAACCGGCGCCGGCCAACCGGACCGGCGGCTACGCTGTTGAGGATCATCGCGTATGAGCCACGGCTGGCCGTGAAGGCGATTCATCAGACGTAACCGCTCGCCGATTGGGGATGTGTTCCCACGTCTTACATTGCGGCCCATGGACCTCACCCTCATCGACGGATGCACCGGTCGTCCGCGCGACCGTGGAGGCCGTCAAAGAAATATATGGGCCACAGATGAACACAGATGAACACGGATAAGAAAGGAAAGCTAACCGTAATGAGTTATCGGCGTTCATCGGCGCTTATCCGTGGCCCCAGCTTTTCGACTCAGTTGCCGGATGATCTCCTGCGGCGGGTCAAACAGACCGAGCTGACCCTTCAGCGGGATGAACCAGAGTCTTTTTGGTTTCGAGAGCACCCACCCGACCTGCAATTGGAAGATTGCGTCACTGGCAGCCGAAGCAAATGGTCTGAAGGACCGGCGGCAGCCAAGATTGGCTGCCCCACAAACGGTTCAGAATCGGTGGGTTGTTTCCAGAGGTTTCTGGGCGACTGTTACCGGGACGCCGACGGATCGCCGGTGGGCGGTGGCGCATGGTCTTGGCTTGCGGGCGGCCCGAGCAGTTCCGTGAGAATCGGCTTCAGCGCCTCCGCCCACACCTGATATCCCGGCAGCAAGGGATGCAGCTTGTCACGATCGTTCAGCATGCCGTCGCGGAGCTTCCCGCCGCGATCGGCGAGCCGGTCATTGATGTTCAAATATCGGATCTTCCGGCCATCCGCCATGGCGGCCAGATTGGCGTTGATCGTATCGATCTCCGGCATTACCTCCATGTTGTCGTTTCGTGGAAAGATCCCCATCAGAACGATCGCCGCGCCGGGAGCCTTGGACTGCATGACGCGCACCACTGCCTGAAGCCCTCTGGTCACATTCGTGGCCGCGCTCTCCACACCTTCGGGTGGAACCTTGTTCCCGACATTATTGGTGCCGGCCAACAGTACGATCACCTTGGGATTGACCCCATCCAGCTCACCGTTTTCCAGCCGCCACAGGATGTTCTCAACGCGATCGGCTCCCCATCCGAAATCCGCCGCATTCCATCCGAAGAAGTTGCTTTTCCAGTTTTCGAGCAACTCCGGATAGTCCAACGCATCCCACCGGCGCGTGATGGAATCGCCTTCGAAATAGACGTCGATGCGGCCGTGCCGGGCTTTATCCAGAAGCTGCTGGTGCGCGAGCTGCGAGTTCTGATCGGCTCTCGGCGCCGGCTCATCCGCGGGCACCGTCTGGGCCGTGCGACCCAGGAACTTATCGGCCCAGGGAATAAAGTATTTCCAGTTCGGCGCGTCGGTGTGTCCGCCGTCGTGCTGGCGCCACGCAAGCTGCCCGTCGAGGAGCCCGACGTTCACGGCCGGCATCTTCGCGGTGTGGTAATCCTGGGTAACGCCGAGATCCTTCGCACCGAGCAAGCGGAACACGGGCTGTGCAGCCACGGCGGCCATGAAACTCCCCTGGTGATCGAGCCACTTCGCATCGCCCTTCTCAGGCACACCGTAGCTGACAAAAGTCAGCCGCGGCGCGCAGAGCGCCAGCAGCTCGTGGGCGTCTACCGGCAGGTCACCCGGAGTCTTGCTTCCGAAAGTCGCTTCGGATGCTCCGTACTTCAGGAAGTTCCCGGCCATCCAGTGATACTCACCCGAGCCCGTAAGGTTTTCGACCGCTTCGCCCCAGTTGCGCCGATGAAGCTTGGCTCCGCCCTCACCGGAGGAACCGATGAGCACCACCGCGAAACGCGTATCGAAGGCCATCGTCACCAGGGCCGCTTTGCCATAACGCGAGACCCCTTCGATACCAACCTGTTTCGCATTCACGGCGGGGTCTGTTTCCAGATAGTCGAGGCCGCGCGACGCGCCCCAGCCCCAGGCCCGCAGTGAGCCCCAGTCGTCGGGCTTACGCGGCTGCCCCTTGTTGACGAGGCCAATGATTCCTTTGGTGAGACCTGCGCCGTTGTCGGCCTGAATGCTGCCGGGGTTGATGGAGGCGAATCCCCAGCCGTCGGCGACGAGTTGCTCGGTTGCCGGCGGGTCGGCGCTGGCTGGGGGCGTAACGGGTCCACGGCCGGCGGCGGGGGCTCCGCGTCCCGGGGCACCGGCGCGTCCCGGGAAGACGGGTGCGGGAAACGCGACCTCGGGAATGGTGCGGCCACCGAACATCATCATCACGGGCACGGGTCCCTTCGCGCCGGCGGGCAGCACCAAAGTCATCTGGATATCGACCTGTATATCGGGATCCGAAGAATTGTCGACATGGCCGAGAAGCTGCTTTCCGATGACCGGGTGGCCGCCGACCGTGGCTTCGACGGTCTTGGTGACCTCCCAGGTGACCTTCGGAACGTTCCTGGGGATACGGCCCAGCACCTCGCGCTCGAAGTCCTCGACAATTTCGGGCCGGCGCTGATTCCACCACAGAGCGGGTGCAGTGACTTTCTTCCCATTTTTCAGGGTCAGCACTTCCGGCAGATTGGGAAATGGATTGGCCGTGGCCTCGTCGTAATTGGCATGGTTCGGCGCGGCTTCATTTCCGCTGGGGCCTGGGCGAACCGCCTTGATTCCGAGCTGATCCAGCATGTTCTGGTAGTCTTCGCGGACAGTCCATTGTTTGGTGTCAACCGCGCTTTGAGCGGAGACACTGAGAACCATGGCGACCGTTGCGACAAGCAAGAGTGCCGGCGTGAGATATGGTTTAGCCCTCATGGTAAATACGAAATCACATTTCGTTCGACGATGCAACAAAAGTGCCTCCCTCGCTCGCCAAGGGCGAGTCACGGTCGGGGCTCCGTTCTAATGCGCGGTGGGGCGGTTGTAGTTGGGGAACGCCGGACGCCGGAGTACGGGCGGCGGGTTCTTCTTGAGTTGCTCCAGGACCACTTCGACGGCTTTCTCCAGTTGCGGGTCGCGCCCTTTTCGAACCAAAGCCGGATCCTGCTCCACCTCGATATCGGGCGGCACTCCGATGTTCTCCACCTCCCACTCCCCGGTGAGCGGATTGTAGATGCCGGAACTGGGCGCACCCACGAAACCTCCGTCCATGAGCGGGGGCCCTCCGGCCATCCCCACCAGCCCGCCCCAGGTGCGCGTTCCGATCAACTGGCCCACGCCGGCGCGCTTGAAGTACCAGGGCATGGCGTCGCCGCCCGAGCCGGCGCGCTCGTTGATGATCATTACCTTGGGCCCAAAGATGCCCTGCGGCTGCACGAGGTCGCTTCCCATGCGATTGGCCGCGGCACTGAGCGGCTTGCGGTTGAGGATCTCCGCGATGTCGGTGGCCAGCAGACCACCGCCGTTGAAGCGCTCGTCCACGATGGCGGCCTGCTTTCCGATCTGGGCGTAGAAGTAGCGGTTGAAGGCGGCCAACCCGCCATTGGCGGTGTCGGGCATGTAGATGTAGGCCACTTTGCCGCCGGACAACTGATCGACCTTGCGGCGATTCTCCTCAATCCAGGCGAGGTTGCGGAGACGACCCTCGTCGGCCACGGGAACCACGGTTACTTCGCGGGAGCCGGCGCCGCTGGGGTCGGGGCCCACGCGCAGCAACACCGATTTATCGGCGCGACCTTCAAAGAAGCTGTAGACGTTTTCGGGGGGGCGCACGTCGCGGCCGTCGACCGCCAGCAGATACTCGCCGGCTTTGACATTCACTCCCGGCTGGGTGAGCGGCGCGCGCAGTTGCGGATTCCAATTCTCGCCGCTAAAGACGCGGCTGAAGCGGTAGCGGCCGCCAGCGACCTCGTAATCGGCGCCCAGCAGGCCGGTCTGCACGCGCTTCACCTCGGGGGTATCGCCGCCTCCCGTTCCCATGTGGCTGACCGTGATATTGCCCAGCATCTCCTGGAACAGGTAGGTCAGATCCTCGCGAGAAGCGACGCCGCGCAGATATGGCTCGTATTTTTTCTCCGCTGCCTTCCAATCGAGGCCGTGAAGATTGCGGTCGTAGAACCAGTCGCGTTCCACGCGCCACGCCTCGCGGTACATCTGCTTCCACTCCTCGACGGGATCGACGCGCACTTCGATGCCGCTGGTTTTGAGCGCGCCCTGGCCTGCGGCGGGCGGTGTTGCCGGAGGAGGTGTGGGGCCGCCTGGCCCGGTAGCCATGGGCCGCAGGGACGCGATCATCCAGTTCTCTCCCTGACGATAGAGCGCTTTGTCGCCGCCGAACGACATCTGGAAATTGCCGACGCCGGTAAGCGGCACGTCGCTTTTGCGGGCCTTCAGGTCGTAGCGGTGGACGATGGCGCCCGGACCTGCCGCGGGACCATCGGCGGACGGGGCCTCGAGCGCCAGCAGCGTGCCGGCCTTCCCCACTTGAAGCGCCATGTAGCGCCGCGGCGGCAGGGGCACGGAGAGGATGCGTTGGTCCATTCCGTCGAGATCGATCTTGACGTCGGGCGTGCCGGGTTTGGGCTTGGCGGCTTCGGCCGGCTTTGCTCCGTCGGGGGGCGCTGCGCCGGATGTGGTATCGGGCTTGGCGGCGTCCGGTTTGCCATCGGAGGGCTTCTTCTCGTCCGCGGCCTTCTCCTCATCGCTCTCGGGCGCGAACGGCGACGGCTGCGTCTTATCGAGGACGGCCAGGTAAATGGAGCTGGTCGAGGTGCTGCCCACGGCGTGAATATCGAGTCCGAGGCTCTCACCGGAGTTGGTGCTGGCAGTGAAGTAGAGATACTTGCCGTCTTTGTCGAACACGGGATTGGTAGCGTCGCTCAGGCCGTCGGTGACCTGGGTGGATTTTCCGTCGACGAGGGAATAGAGATGGATGGCGCTCAGCTCGTTGGGCAACACCTTGGAATAGGCCAGCCATTTGCTGTCCGGAGACCAAGCGCCGGCAATGTCGCCGCTGCGCATCTGGTACGTATCCTGGGCCACCTCGACCTGTTTCGACGTTTCGAGGTCCACGTACCAAAGGCGCGAGAAGGTGTCGACCAGGGCGATTTTCCTGCTGTCCGGAGAAAACCTCGGCGAGTTGTAGTAACCGGCTTTCAACTCGATCTTCTTCACCTCGCCCGCGCCGCTCTGGGGGTGGATGTGGAGCGCGTACTCGCCCGATTCATCCGAGAGGTAGGCGATGTTCTTGCCGTCCGGAGACCACTGCGGATCGCGTTCCATGACTCCCGGGGTATTGGTCAGATTGCGCGGGTCGCCCTTCTCCGCGGGCACGGTGATGATGTCGCCGCGGGCCGCAAACACGGCGCGAGCGCCATTCGGCGACACGGCAGGGGAGCCGAGCCGCCGCCCCACGTTGACCAGCCTGGTGCGCAGCTCCGGAAAATCGCCCTGTACGCGGATGGGAACGGGCTTGGTCTTGCCGGACTTGAGGTCATAGATGGAAATCCCGCCGAACTGCTCGTAGACGATCGCATCCAGCCCCAGCGAGGCAGACTTCAGGTCGAGGCCCTGGGCGGGGACGGCTTCGTGCACGGTTTTGGCTTTCACGTCGTAATAGAAGAGCGTCGCGGGCCCATTGCGGTCGGACAGGAAGTAGACGCGGTCCGCGGCCCACATGGGGTTGAAGTCGTTGGAATTGGTGCGCGGCACCTTGGTGACGGTGCTGTCGGAGAGGCGAGCGAGCCAGATGCGCGCGGTCTGGCCGCCACGGTATCTCTTCCACATGGTGAAGGCCTTGCCGATGGGCTCGTAGGCGATCGACTGGCTGTCGGGCGACATGGATGCCTGGTATCCGGTGGGGAGCGGCAACTTTTCTTCTACGCCGCCTTCGGCCGGGACGGTGAACATCTCGGCGTAACGCGAGTATGCGGTGCGCGCGGAACTGAAGATGATCCGCTTGCCGTCGGGGGTCCAGCCCAGGACGCGATCCGGCGCCGGGTGCCAGGTGAGTCTCTTCGGCACGCCGCCCGAAGCGGGGACGACAAAAACGTCCACGTTGCCGTCGTACTCGCCGGTGAAGGCGATGCGGGCGCCGTCGGGCGAAAACGCGGGGTCGGTTTCCGTTCCGGTTCCGCTGGTGAGGCGAACGGCGTCGCCACCTTCCCGCGGCACGCTCCAGAGGTCGCCGGCATAGACAAACACGATATGGGTTTTGTTCAGCGTGGGCTTTTGCAGCAGCAGCGGCTCGTCCGCCGCGGCCCCGATGGCCGTCAAGGCGCAGAGGGCGAATAAGGGACGCATAAATCCTCCTTGTGTCGCTCGGTGAATCCAGGATACACGAAGAGGTGCTGCGTCACCACATTGCTCGCTCCTGGGGGGAGTCGCTCCCGGGGGGAGTCGCTCCCGGGGGAGTGCGAGATGAGCGTCTCTGGCGGCAGAAATCTCCGTGATCGAGGGGGCGGGCACCCTTGCCCGCAGTCCGCTTTCGGACTTCTACAGGCCGTGGGCGAGTTTTCGTGCGCGGCAAACGCCGGTTGAAGGCCGCCCCCAGAGGGGACCCCGACCCGGGACCCCACTATTTGTGCGGAATCCCAAAGTAAGTGGCATTGAACGCTCTCAGCGCCTGCACTTGGGGGGCGCACATTGGCCCGGTATGTCAGTTTGTTTTTCATGACGGCGTAACCTCCTCTGTTTCTTCGGGTTGCGGAGACGGTGCAAAATCGGGGGGCGCAGATTCGGGGTCGTTTTTACAATCTGCGCCCCCGCCCTCCTCGCGCAGGTCGATGACCCGCCTATTTCCGTGTAAGTGACGGAATTTCAACTCGATACCGTAATCGGCGAGGGTCAACATGCAGTTCTGGAGATGCTGCGAGACGGCACTGGGTGTGGTGCAGACCCCGAAGGGTTCCAGGAGCTCCGAGAGCTCGGTCGCGCTGCCTTTCCATTGCTTGCGCTGCTCGAGGAGATTGCGGACGGCCTCGACGATGGGATGGGGGGTGGGCGGCGGGTCGAAGGCGCGTTCGATTTCTTCCTCGGTGCAGCCGAGCGCGGGGGCGGCAGCCATCGCCCAGGCGAGCGCGTTGGCGCAGCGTCCGGTGGTTTGCGGCATTTGTGGCATACGGGTGAGCGCCGTGCTCACAGCGTCGCAGAGGGCTCCGAGGATCGCTGGCCAGACGCCATCCAGGGCCGACAGGATGCTGTCCTCGGGGCGGGCTCCGGCGGTGAGGGGCGGGAGGGTGACGACGAGGGCGCGTTTGGCGATATCGGCAGGGCACGTCCAGCGCTCGGTGACGGTGAGCAGGATGGGGCGGCGGATGTATTGGTGTAGCGGGTCGGGGAGGGGGCCGAAGGTCTCGCGGACGGCGGCGCCGAGGCCGGAGGAGAGGCGGCAGAGGGCATCGGTGAGGGGCGGGGAGAGGGTGGAGATGTGGTCGAAG
>OMOG01000183.1:0-154 GCA_900290305.1 Candidatus Sulfopaludibacter sp. SbA4 | reverse complement strand
GAGGGCATCGGTGAGGGGCGGGGAGAGGGTGGAGATGTGGTCGAAGGCGAGGATCCAGTTGTGACGGGCGAGGGTGAGGAGGTCGCGGACGGAGGAGGGGATGGGGGTGAGGGGGCGGAGGAGGGATCGACCATGTAGCGGAGGACGCGGGCGG
>OMOG01000238.1:149-1134 GCA_900290305.1 Candidatus Sulfopaludibacter sp. SbA4 | reverse complement strand
GTAAGTCCACGCATATCGAAAGTGAGCCTCGGCATAGTTCGGGTTGAGTTCAATCGCTCGCGTGAACTCCCGCTCCGCCCCTTGCCAGTCATACTCAAAGTCTGCCTTTTCCGCTCCCACCGCCGCGTGAGCTTCGGCGAGGTCGTCGTCCAGCTCCAATGCTCTGGAAGCCGCTGCCTTCGCCTTTGGGTAGAAGTCCTGCGGAGAGCCAATCGCGTTAGCCAGGTAGGAATCGGCCAGCCCTGCATACGCCAGCGCAAAGCCGGGATCTTTCTCGATGGACTGTTCAAAACATTTCGTACTTTCATCGATCTCCGGCCATGTCCTCTTGTTCAGGTAAAAGCGCCCTTTGAGGTAGAGCTCATAGGCGTCAGGATTTGGAGCGTACTTGTTGGTCGACCGGCCTCCATAAGGCGGCGCGAGTTTCACTTGCACCTGCTGTGCGATCGCTCTACCCAATTCGTTTTGCAGCGCCAGAAGTCCACCGGTATCGCGCTCATAATTGTGCGCCCACAGGTGTACTTGATCCTGCACCCGAATCAGTTGAGCGCTGATGCGAGCAGTTCCACCCTCCCGCCGGACGCTGCCCTCCAGAACGTAATCCACTCCGAGTTCCTGCCCGATTTGAGCAATCGTCTTGTTGGTGTGTTTATACGCTGTTGATGACGTTCGAGCGATCACGCCCAGCCTTTCCGGATTAAGTTCACCTAAATCGGTGATGGTCTCTTCCGTCAGCCCATCGCTGAAATACTCCTGCTCCGGGTCATTGCTCAGGTTGGCGAAGGGCAGCACCGCCAACATCACCCGGCGTTGCGCAGCAGCAGAAGAGTGTGACCGCGCCCGCACGCGCAACACATAAATGCCCGTGGCCAGCAGCACAAAGATGGCGGCCACCAGGACCATCCATCCGAACCTCCAAGAAGACCGCGCGCTCGGAAGTGGCGCGACTTGCGCAGCCCCCGCTTGCCCCACGGGATTTTCAATT
>OMOG01000238.1:0-142 GCA_900290305.1 Candidatus Sulfopaludibacter sp. SbA4 | reverse complement strand
CTGGAACGCCGCCCCCGGTCACCGCCGCAATGAACCGATACCCTTTGCCCGTGACCGTTTGTAAGAAGACTGGGTTTTCTGGATCGTCCTTCAAAACCTGCCGAATCTTGCGGATCGCGGAATTGATGCTGCTGTCGGTATC
>OMOG01000072.1:17339-22440 GCA_900290305.1 Candidatus Sulfopaludibacter sp. SbA4 | reverse complement strand
GATATCCGCGCCGAATTCCGCCCAGACGACCGGCTTGCCGCCACTCCGGTAGCGGCTGTAGGCGCCGATCAGGCCATAAGGCCGGTCGTCCGGCCAGAGCAGCACCGGCGAATATCGTTCCGGCTCGAAGAAGTCCAGGTGGGCGGCTCCCGACCCGATGTCGTAACCGGTATTGTCATTATGCGTCGACGTCATGGTGACCCAGTTACGATAGGTCAGCAGCGTATCGGGATCGCTGCGGTGGAGTTGGCGCGCGATCACACCCAGATTCCGGCCCAGGTAGTCGTCCAGAAAACGGCGATACGCCGCCACCATGATCCTCCACGGTCCGTCGTTTTCCATCTGATCGTCCAGCGGGTTAGTGAGTTGCCCGTTGCCGTCCAGCGGCGCGGTGTAGCCCCAAATCTGCTGGGCGTTGGCCGGCGACCCGTACTGATCGCCGACCCAGGCGCGCCAATCCGGGTCGAGGACCAGGCGGCCGGTGTTGTAGACGAGCCCTCCATTGACAAGCCTCCCCTGCCCGCCCGTGCCGTGAGTGCCGATCATCGGTTCCCACAGCAACTCGTAGGCGAACACGCGATCGTTACCCGGAAGATAAGCGGCCTGGAGAAACGATTCCAGGGTGGGCGAGATCTGTCCGGCATAAGCCGCATTCGTGAGGGTGGTCCGGAGCGAAACCTGCACCCAGATCCCATGACTCCGGCACCGCTCCAGAAAATCGATGAGGGCACGTCCCTCCTGCGCCCACAATCCTTCATAGTCGCTGAATTGAATGTTGACCAGATTGAAATGGAGAGCGGCGATTTCGGTGAGATCCGCCTCTACCAGATCCGGATCGTACTGGGCGGCCTCGAGCCAACTCTGCCCGTTGAGAGCGCCGCGATTGATGCCGACAATGAAGCGAGGCCAGTAATTGACTCCTCTCAGGAATACGTGCTGGCCGCCGGCGGAAAAGGCGCCGTTGACGATGCGGATCTTCCGATCGGGCTGGCGCGACAGGATGGGGTCCAGCACGCGGACCGGGCTATCGATCCGATCCACCTCCTGCCCTCCGATCGTGAGGCGGAACTGGAGCGTGTAGTCTCCGTTTGGGAGACTCGCGATATTGAGCGGGACGTTGCGCAGTTCGCCCGGGGTGAGGCTTAAGGCCACCGCGGGCTGCGCGGTGACGCCGGATGGTCCTGAAATGGACCACTGCAGACTCGCTTGCACGGGAGAGGCCGCCGCGTTCAAAATGGCCGCCTGGCCGGTGATCGCTTCGCCCGGCAGCCACACAAGTTGATCGGCGCCCGCGGTGCTGAGGTAAAGACGGTTGGGCGCTGCCTGGAGAGCGGCGACCAGTTGCGCACGGAGGGGATCGACGATTTGCGGCCAAGGCAACCATACAACGAGCGAGTACGCAGTGGAAATGGAGGAAAGGGAAAACGTGGTGCCGGCATACAGCGTGGCGGCGGGTGACAGGAGGTCTCCAATCACGCGGTAGCCTCCTGCCGAAAACGAAGAAGAAAAAAGTCCCCGGCTACGCGGCACCGGCACACGGAGCCCGGAAGCGGTCGTGTACTGCTCGTTGGACGGAGAGACCGTCGGAATCGGAGGGGGAGTAAACGACCCCTGCGGCGGGGGAGCCCCGACTGACTGAAGGTAAGCGGCCCAGTCCAGCCAATGGCCGCCGGGCGTCAGATAGAGGGGGTCGAGGAACGGCTCTCCACCGCTCGCAATCAACATGCCGCCGGTGTTTACATGTGTGACGATTGCCATGAAACAGTCGAATGGCAGACTCTCCAAGGAGGGCACCGCGACCAGGATATCAGGGCTGTCGAGCGCGCCAGGCAGGTTCACCGGAGAAACGACCTTCACACTGTAACCCGCATCGCTTAGGAGTCCGCTGAACTGCGATGCCGTGAATGCCCACCGGGCATCGCTCCATGGGCCGCTGCCATCAACCAGGACGGCGCGCGGCTGTGCACAGAGCGACGTGCCGCAAAGAGCAGTGACAAGGCACGTCAGAGGGACACCGCTCGCAATTGACCGTCGAAAACGGGATGACACGTATCAGGTTATCATTCGTCCGCCGGTTGTACGCTGCCATTCAGTCCGGCCTCATACAAAAGGCGAAACGCGAGCTGGACGTGCCCGCAGATGCCTCAGTCGATCGCGCAGATATGCTATGCCTCTTCTGTTTTCAAATCCCCCCAGGTGCGCGTTCTGGGAAGCATGCGAGCGCTCTGTCTGGCCGGCCATACGGAAGTTGGCCCCAACGTTGTGGCCTGGGATAGCTCCCGCCTGGTCGCGTAGCGTTTACCAATGGGTCCGCTCCTGGCGGTTTACGCACTCGAAAACTGTGCCAATGGTCGTGAAACGGCGTTACCGGAGACTACGCCGGAGCAGCATCGGAGCCTCCGGCGGAATCCGGTGCTTTTGGCCAGTCTGACAGCTTGCTGCCGCACCACGGCAGAAATAGATCCTGGTGGCGGCAAAGGCGTCGGGGTTATGTGGCGGTTCCCTGTAGTGATACACGACGCTACACCCGTCGTCCCCGACGCCGTGGATGCACTGCTCGAACTTCTCCCAGCACCAGCCCATCTCTACCATGTTGCCAACCTCAGACCGGAGCGGCAACAGCGCATATCGGATTCGAGGCACGCGAAATCCAGTGCCGCGGCCACTCGCCCAGGTCTCCCGGTCGCTCCGGGCGGCCAAGGTGCGCCACCAGACGCAGTGGGTGAACGCGCACAGGTCGAGCATGGCGCCGCGTCCCTAAGTGATTTGCAATCAACCTCGATTTCCGGCCAACCCTTCCAAACCGGCGGAATCGGATTTGCATATCTCTTTATCGAAAGGAATGTGCAATGGCATCTGTGAAGAGTTGGCATCCGAGCGAGCGGCCCCACGGCACCGGCGAAGCCCAAGCCACAGGTTGGGTCATGATTGCGATCCTGCTCGGTTCCGTCGCCTTTGCCCTTTTCTGCCTCTGGTGGAAGGTCAGAGGGTAGTCGAGCCTCGTCGCCACGTTTCCGAGAGCAAGTTGCTGGATCCCCCCCGTGGACCGTGCCGTTGGCGCAGGACTGGGGCGCCTTTTGAGCAACTGCCCAGCCCGGTTCCCGTCGCCTGCCAGCCCGTGTTGTCGGCGCCACCGGGCCTGATTCCGCCATTGGGACGGGAAGCAGCCTTACCTCTTCCAGCCGAATAGCGGCCACGCGATTCAGCGCATGTTTGAGCGCGGCGTCGAAAAGGATGACGTGAACGCGGTCATCTCCGGCGGCGAAACGGTTGCGGACCACCCGGACGACAAGCCCTACCCGAGCCAGTTGCTGCTCGGGTTCGTTGAGGGCAGGCCGATTCACGTGGTTGCCGCTTGGGATGCCGGGACGGAGACGTGCATAATAGTGACGGCGTATGAGCCGCAGCCGGAGCAGTGGGAGGCGGGATTCAGGAAACGGAGAGACGAATGAATTGCGTGGTATGCAGACACGGTGAGACCCACCCCGGACGGGTGACGGTAACGCTTCAGCGCGGCGACACCACGGTGATCCTAAAGCAGGTGCCGGCGGAGGTGTGCGAGAACTGCGGCGAGTATTACCTCTCGGACACAGTAGCGGGACAGGTCATGAACAGGGCCGAAGCCGCGGTGAAGAGCGGGGCGGAAGTGGAAATTCTAAGGTTCGCGGCCTAGCCTCGTACCGTGATGGTTCTCCCGCACCGTTCTTTATGAAGGCGGTCCCCCCAGACCTGCCGGAGCAGTTCTCGCTGGCGCTGGAGGAGGAGTAGCCTGGAAATACGGGGATTCGACATGACACGCGACGAGGCGATTGCAGAGATCACCAATAAGTTGGTGGAGTTCTACCAGCCGATCCGCATCTGCCTGTTCGGATCTGTCGCGCGTGGCGATGACGGGCCGGATAGCGATCTGGACTTTCTGGTCGTGGTCCCGGACGATGCGCCTGAGGACAAATTGCGCCCCGGCGCTGGGCGGAGAGCGGTACGTGGAACCGGGTTCGCCAAGGACATCGTGCCGTGGCGCAAGACCGATTTCGAGCAGCGGGCGGCCTGGGTCAGGGCGTCCCTGCCGGCCACCGTGGTGCGCGAGGGAAGAGTGCTCTATGACACCCAGTGAAGCCCGTGCCCGGGAATCGCTCGAATGCGTGGTGGCGCTGGCGGGATCTCCAGGAAAGCGGCGAGGTGGATTTCCTGATCGTGGAATAAAAGGGTCCTTAAAAAGAAACGGCCAGGCGGTTAAGCCTGGTCGTCGGTCCGAAGATGCTATCTCCAGAGGGGTCATAAACAAGTCTGGGTCATAGCAGCACGCTTGTCAACTCGGGGAAAATCGGCTATAAATCAATGAAATACAAAGGGTTATATCCTATATCGACGGCTTCAAGGCGAGTATTACCTCTCGGACACAGTAGCCGGACAGGTCATGGATAGGGCCGAAGCCGCGGTGAAGAGCGGGGCGGAAAAGTGGAGATCCTGAGGTTTGCGGCGTAGCGCGATGGCTTAAGCATGTCCTGCGATAGATGGCAGATTGCGGTAATCTGTCAATAGGCGAGGAAATGGGAACATGGCGCGTAAAGCGGGAGCCCGGTACAAGGGCAAAGTAGATGGCGCGGGACGGGTGCTCATACCCGCTCCGCTCCGCGAAAAACTCGGCGTGCAGCCGGGCGCAACGGTGAGCATCACGGAAGGCCGCGCCGGGCGGATCGTGCTCGAATCCAGGATGGCTGCCGTGCGCGAAGCGCAGGAATACTTTTGTAGCCTCGCTCCGTCAACCGAAGTGTGGTCGGACCAGCTCATCGCCGAGCGTCGCGAAGAGGCACGGCGTGAAATTGAAGACTGAGCAGCCGCGATACGTGCTCGACAGTTCCGCTGTGATCGCGCTGGTAAGACGCGAGCCGGGATGGGAGAAGGTCGAAGCCGCTCTGGAGCACTCGGTGATATCGGCCGTCAATATCACCGAATCGATGACCAAACTAATCCGTCAGGGCGGGGAGCCGCGTCTGGTGGAGCGCTTGCTCAGAGATCTGGGTCTCGAGGTGATTCCGTGGGATGAGGAGTTGGCATGGGCGAGCCGCGACCTTTGCCCTCTTGCCTGGACGAATAGCAT
>OMOG01000072.1:0-17329 GCA_900290305.1 Candidatus Sulfopaludibacter sp. SbA4 | reverse complement strand
CCGCTCTGACCGCCGACTCGGAATGGAAGAAACCGAGCCATGGCGTCCGGGTGTCGATGTTTAGAGAAGGCAGGCACAAATGAACCCGCCATCCGTCGCGCCTGCTGCCCCCCTGCTCACCGGGCGGGAGTGGAAGCCGGCTTACGAGACCGAAGACGGCGACCTCGTCGAACTGTTCTACAACCCCGCCCTCGCTGCTCCAAATTCTACGACCGCATGACCGGCTACTTCTCGCAACCGCGCTGGTGCTGGCGGTCCGCGCCACCACTAGCGGCGAAGTCTTCGAGTACAGCGACAACCACGAATTGCTATCGCCGGGAGGCGCGGTGTTCGACCGGCTGAGCGGGGAGAATCCTGCCTCCGCAACGCCAGCCGGAGGCGAGGGCGTCTGCTGGCTGACACAGACTGCCGAAGGCAAGCGGATGATCCTGCAGACTGAAGAGGGGCCGCAGGAAGTACATTCCTTGAATCAACTGATCGACACGCTGCGGCGCGTTGGCTCTCCCTCCGTGTCGCCTGGAGATGACGCGCGGTTAGTGGTTTAGTGGTTTAGACCCTGGCCTCGAAACACGGTCACAGCGGAAGCAACTTTATTTTTCGCCACTTTTCACCCACCTTTTTGCTGATTCTCAAACTACTTGCGCCAACCCACCCGGTGCCGCACCACCCCGTCGGCGCAAATCTGTCTGCTACATTTAAATCAGGGAGAGAACTGCGCCAGAAGTGGGGCAGGCGCTTCCGCCTGCCAACCGCGGCACAGTCGCGCTGGCCATCCGGGCCCCTTTTTCGGAAACGAACCCAAACCGCTCACCGTGAGCGGTTTTTCTTTTTGGGAGGACGCATCCATGCAACCGATCAAACACGACCGTCAGAGACTTCGCCACCGGGAAAACCCGGGTGACGCAAATTGTAAAAATGACCCTCAATTTGCGTCACCCGATTTCGACTCATCTCCGCAACCCACACAAACAGAGGGGGTTACAACGTCGTGAAAAACAAACTGACACGCCCGGGAAACTTGCGTCACCCTGGCCCCTTCTCTGGGGGCGCAAATTGTAAAAACAACTCGCAATCTGCGCCCCCCGATTTCGCCCTCTCTCCGCAACCCACAGAAATAGAGGAGGTTAAAGGGTCGCGAAAAACAAACAGACACAGCCCGCAAATTTGCGCCCCCGCCCCCCGGGTCCCCCGCCCCCGGCCCCCGGCCCCTCACTGCGTGATACGCTCAATTCTTATGCCTCACGATGGCTTCGACCTCGCTGGCGCCGCCCGGCAGGAGATGATCGACCACGGATTCTCGCCCGACTTCCCTCCCGAGGTCGCGCAGCAGCTCGCCACCATCCACCCCCAGCCCGACCGCTCCCTGCGCGATCTCACGGCCCTCCTCTGGTCCTCCATCGATAACGACGACTCGCGCGACCTCGACCAGATCGAATGGGCCGAGCGCGCCCCCGGCGGCATTCGCGTCCTCGTCGCTGTCGCCGACGTCGATTCGGCCGTCCACAAAGCCACCCCTATCGACATCCACGCGGCGCGCGAGACCACCACCGTCTACGCCGGCATCCGCATCTTTCCCATGCTGCCGGAGCGCCTTTCCACCGACCTCACCTCGCTCTCCGAAGGCCAGGACCGCGCCGCCATCGTGATCGAAATGCTGGTCGGTGGCGATGGCGCCATCTCCAACCCGTCCATCTACCAGGCGCTCGTCAGGAACCGCGCCCAACTGACTTACAATGCCGTCGGCGCCTGGCTCGAAGGCACCGCCCCGCCGCCTCCCAAGGTGGCCGCGTCCGCCGATCTCCAGGCGCAACTCAAGCTGCAGGACGAATCCGCCCTGGCGCTGCGGCAGGCACGCGATCGCCTCGGCGCCCTGACCTTCGATCGCGTGGAAGCGCAACCGGTGATCGCTGACGGCCACGTCCAGGACATTCAGACGCGCCGCCACAATCGCGCCGCGCAGTTGATCGAAGACTTCATGATCGCCGCCAACGAGGTGATGGCGCTGACGCTGCGCTCGGCCGGCGTGTCCTCGATCCGGCGCGTGGTGAAGGCGCCGGAGCGCTGGCCGCGCATCATGGAGTTGGCCGAACGCTACGGCGACAAACTTCCGCCCGAGCCCGATTCCGGCGCGCTGAACGCTTTCCTGGTGCGGCGCAAGCAAGCCGACCCGGTGCACTACCCGGACCTCTCGCTCTCCGTGCTCAAGCTGATGGGGCCGGGCGAATACGTAGTGATGCGGGCCGGCGGCGAGGAGCAGGGCCATTTCGGACTGGCCGCGCACGATTACACGCATTCCACCGCGCCCAATCGCCGGTTCGCCGACCTGGTCACCCAGCGGCTGCTGAAAGCGCTCGCGGGCCAGCCGCCCTACGCGGATGCCGAGCTGGATTCCATCGCGAGTAACTGCACCTTGAAAGAGGATGCGGCGCGAAAGGTGCAGCGCGCCATGATCAAGCGGCTGGCCGCGGTGGCGCTGCAGCACCGCGTGGGCCAATCGTTCTCCGGCGTGGTCACCGGGGTAACGCCCAAAGGCGTCTTCGTGCGCGTGCTCGATCCGCCCGTGGAGGGAAGGCTGATGCGCGGCGAGCGCGGCCTCGATGTGGGCGACCGCGTGCATGTCACCCTGCTGAGCGCCGATCCGCAGCGCGGCTTCATCGATTTTGGGAGGTAATCATTATGCTTCGACACACCGTCGCCACACTGGCGTATCGTGCGGGCAAAGCGCTGCGCGGCGCGCCGCCGGAGTTTGCGGTATATCGCGCGGACGCCACTTCGCGCACGCCCGCCGAGATCCTGGCCCACATGGGAGATCTCTTCGACTGGGCCTTGAAGATGGCCGATGGCAAACACGAATGGCACAGCTCGCAGCCGCTGGCCTGGGACCAGGAGGCCGCGCGCTTCTTCGCCGCGCTCGAAGCCTTCGACCGGCGCCTGGCCTCCGCGGACCCCCTCGCGTTTCCCGCCGAGAAGCTGTTCCAGGGCCCGATTGCGGATGCCCTCACGCACACCGGGCAGATCGCCATGCTCCGCCGCATGGCGGGGTGTAAGATGCGCGCCGAGAACTACGTGAAGGCCGATATTGCGGTGGGGCGCGTGGGGGCCGAACAGTCGCCGCCGGCCTTCGAGTTCGAATGAAGCGCAAAGGCCGCGGCGCCCACCATACGGGACAGGAACTGATCGCGCCGCGGCCGTTTTGCGCGAGTTCCTCAAACCCGCCCATGAGATTCGCGGTTTTGGCGGTGGCGCTGGCGATGGCCATGGTTTCCCTCATGCGATGTTCCGGACAAGCGCGGCTGAATGCCGACGACATTTTGAGACTCGGGTCCGAAGCTCCCTTGGCCAAGGTGCCCTACGGCACGGCGCCCCAGCAGTACGCCGAGCTGAGGATGCCCGAAGGCAAGGGTCCGTTCCCGGTCATCGTGGTGATCCACGGCGGATGCTGGATCCAGTACGCCACCACGGAATACACCGCGCACCTGGCCTCGGCGCTGGTCAAAGAAGGTTGGGCCACGTGGAACCTGGAGTACCGGCGCGCGCACGAAGAGGGCGGCGGATGGCCCGGCACGTTCCTCGATACCGGCCGCGGCGTGGATGCCCTCCGCGAGGCCGCGCGCAAGTATCCCCTCGACCTCGGCCGGGTAATCGCGATGGGGCACTCGGCGGGCGGGCAACTGGCGCTGTGGGCCGCGGGGCGCAGCCGGATTCCGCGCGCCAGCGAATTGCACACCGATAATCCGCTGCCCCTGCGCGGGGTAGTCTCGCTGGCCGGAATCGCCGACATGCGTGCGTACGCCGATGGCGGACCGAGGGACTGCGTGGCGGGCGAGCTGCGGGTCATGGGCGGGACACCCGCGCAACAGCCCGCGCGCTATGCCGCGGCCTCGCCGTTAGCGCTTCTTCCGCTGCGAACGCCGCAGGTGCTGGTGTGGGGCGAGGAAGACTCCATCGTGCCCGAAAGGCTGTTCGAAGACTACGAGAAACGCGCGAAGCAGGCCGGCGATTCCGTCGAGATCGTCCGCGTAAAGGGCGCCGGCCACCACGAGCTTTGCTCGGCGGAGGGCACCGGATGGAAACAGATTACGGACGCGGTGCGGCGCTTGCTGCGGTAATCGGGCGCGCGTTTCCCGGAGCCCGCGTGGCGGAGGCGCTCCCTCTCGCGGATGGGCGCCGCAACTCGAATTTCAAGCTGCGGCTCGAAGGCATTGAGGAGCCGATGGTCCTCCGCGTCTACCGGCACGATCCGGCGCTGTGCCGGAAAGAGCTCGACCTGATCCAGTTACTCAAGGGCTCGGTGCCCGTGCCGGAGGTGATCCACGCCGAACCGCACGGGTCCGACGATCTGCCGCCGTTCGTGCTGCTCCGTTACGTGGAGGGCATCACCTTCCGCGAATTGCGGCGCGGCGGCGATCTCGAGGCCATCGCTCAGGCGGCGCGCTCCGTGGGCGAGACGCTCGCGGCGATCCATCGCCACACGTTTTCGAAACCAGGTTGGCTCTCCGTGGGTTTGGAAGTAACCGCGCCGCTGCTCGAAGGCGCGAATGCCATGCCGCGATTCGTGGATCGGTGCCTGGCGTCCGCCAATCTGCAGGCGCGTGTGCCTGCGGCCGTGTGCGATCGCGTGCATGATCTGATGTGGTCGCCATTGCCGGATCTGGAGCCCCTGGAAAATCAGGCGCAGCTCGTGCATGGCGACTTCAACAAGCGCAACGTGCTGGTGCGCGAGTCCCGCGGCCGGTGGTCCGTGGCTGCCGTTCTCGATTGGGAGTTCGCTATCTCCAGCACCCCGCTGACCGACTTCGGCAACTTCCTGCGCTCCGAGCGCGCCTCGCGTCCCCTGGCCGAGCCGCATTTCTCGAACGGCTACTTGCACGCGGGCGGTTCGCTTCCGGCGGACTGGCGCCGCCTCGCGCGGCTCGTCGATCTGGTCGCGCTGTGTGAAAGTCTGACCAGGGACGGGCTGCCGGCGGATGTAGAAGCGGAGTTGGTGGCGCTGGTTCAGGCGACCGCGTGAATGTGTTACGATAGCGGCCCATAGGAGATTACCCATGAGGTACACCAGATTCTTGATCGTACTACTGGCGTTCGCTGCCGCGTTGATGGCAGCGGACCCCTTTGTCGGAACGTGGAAACTGAACCCTGCCAAAAGCAAATACAAAACGGGGACGCCGCCGAAAGAGCAAACTGTCACCTATTCGGAGGAGGGCAGCGACCTGCATGTAATGGTCAAGGGGACCACGTCCGATGGCCAGGCGATTTCTACTCACGTCACCGTGCCCCCCAAGGGTGGGCCGGGGAAAATCATCGAATCGCCCTATGAGAGCGTCGTCGGCAAGAACGTCAACGATAACCAGCGGGAGACCCATTTTAGCAAAGGTGGCAAGGAGGTCTTCACCGCCAAAGCGAAGCGGTCGGCTGATGGAAAGACCATGACGGTAGCCGTTAAGGGGACCAATCCGGCCGGCCAGAAGGTAGAGGGCACCAACTATTACGAGAAGCAGTAGCTGCGTATTACAACACGTCCATTTCTTTTCTGCCTGGAAAGATTTTCAGGCGGCAGCAGTCACGAACTGGCGAATGGCGGCGCGTTGCGCTACGCCCGGTTCTTCTGGCTTCTGGCTCCTGAATTCTGGCTCCTGCTCTGTGGGGCACTCCGTTGCACGGAGCGAGGCCATCGTTTTTGTGGCCTGCCGCTTCAGATGGAATCACCCGCCGCGTCCCGCTTCACAAAGAACGCAATCGCCGTCACCAGGAATGCGCCCGCCAGCAAATAGACTGCCGACGCCAGCGCGATGGCCACGCCCAATCCGTAAACCTGGGCCAGGACCCCGATGACCAGAGGGGCGGCCGCGCCTCCGCCCAGCCAGCCGACCGTGTTCATAAGGCCGGCGGCGCTGCCGCGCGACTCGGCCGGAATCACATCGTACACCGACGCGAAAATGTTGGCGTCGTACATGCCCTTGGCGAATCCCCAGAGGGTGAGCGCCAGCACCAGCCACGTGGTGGAGTTGGTCATCCCGCAGAGCACCACGAACGGCGCGCCCGCGAAGACCCCCATCGCCTGGACCATCAGGCGCCCGCCGGGCCGCGTCTTGCGCAGCGAGTCCGCCAGCCATCCGCCGATCGGGGAGCCGGCCATGCTGGCGAGTTGCACGAAGATGGTGGCGGTGAGGCCGGCCATGGCGAGCGTCATGTGGAATTTGTCGTAGAGGAACTTGGGCATCCAGGAAAGCAGAACCACCGCCACGAAGTTGGCGCACAGGAAGGCGCCCAAGAGGCACAGGACGGTGGGCTTGCGCAGCAGAAGAGAAAAAGATCTTACGGGTGCTGGACAGGCCGGGAGGCCTGTCCTGCCCGGCTCGCGAAGGAAGCGGTGGAGCACGGCGCCCAGCACGATGCCCGAGCCGCCAAACACGATGAACGACCAGCGCCACCCGTAGTGCTGGCCGATGAGGCCCGCGAAAAATCCGCCGGCCACGGTGCCGATGTAGACGCTGGTCTGGTGCAGTCCCATGGCGCGCGAGCGGGTCTCGCGGCCGTGATAGTCGCTGATCAGCGACATGGATGCCGGAAAGTAGAGGGTCTCGCCCAGCCCCTCCGCGGCGCGGAATCCGAGCAGTTGGCCGAAGGTGCGCGATACGGCGGTGGAGACGCAGATCAGGCTCCAGATATACAGACCCCACAGAATCGCGGAGACGCGGCGCACCCGGTCCACAATGGCGCCGGCGAAGATCCCGCAGATGCCGTACACGAGAGCGAAAGAAGAGCCCAGCAGGCCCAACTGCACGGAGGTGAGATGCAGCTCTTTTTCGAGCAGCGGAAAAACCGAGAACACCGCCTGGCGGTCGGCATAGTTGAAGAAGGAGATGCCCCATAGCATCCCCACCACGGCCCACTTGTAGCGGTCCGGCTTCACGCGAGGCCGCCAGCGAGCCGGGCAATCATCTCTCGATTGTAGCCGCCCGCTGGCCTGTGCGCCGGCTCTGCCAGGCTTGCCGGGCTAAGTACGCGAAGGTGGGAAGCATCAGGCCATACATGGCGGCGATCATGTGGGAGAATTGACGCTCCAGCGACTCGGTTCCCATGTACTTGGGACCGTAGAGCAGCCACGCCCCGTGGAGGACCAGGAGGCAACCAATGATGACGCAGGACCAGAATTGGGCCCGCAGCCATCCAGGTCTGCGCACGGCCTTGTCCGGCTCCGAAATGCTGAGTGTTTCAAACCCGGTTGCGTCGATGTTGGCGATGTTCATGCTCCAATCGTGCAACGGGACCGGAATCCGCACCAGTGAATAAAGTACTATTGACCTACCATAACCTAGGTTAATCACGCCGATCCACGCCCGCTTGCATAAGGAGTACGTTGTGCCCTTCGGGATCGTGAAAAACCGCCCATCGTGGCCGTTCCCAATGCACTATACGCTTCTCGCCGAGCTTTTCGACCATCGCTTCGAGATCGGGCACTTCGACGAACAGCACGGCCTTGTCGCGCGACGGGTACGACTCCACGCCCTTGCGTTCCAGGCAGAGGAACGTGGCGCCGGCGGCGAAGCGGGCGTGATGGCCGGCCTGCTCATCGAGCATCTCGAGACCGAGGGTGTCGCGGTAGAAGACCTTCGCGGCTTCGAGGTCTTCGAAATAGAGCTCAAACCCGACCAGGCGCGGCTGCGTGATCATGACTCCTCCGTCATTTGTGGAAACTGGCGTGTGCACGTGTGCGTCCAACCTAACATCAACGGATGCTCATCTGATGCCACTTCCCGCACTGGTAAGCATACTATGGCTGTTGTGGCAGGGTGCAGCGAACAGCATTGATGTCCTGGTGACCGACTCCTCCAAGTCGCCGGTCGCGGGCGCTCGGGTCGAGTTGAAAGCCGGCGGCGCGATGGTCGCTTCGGCACAGACGGATGAGAAGGGCCATGCGGAGTTCGGTGAGCTGAAGCCGGCACGTTATGAGATCCATGCCTCGAAAGATGGATTTGAACCCGTTCAAACAGACACCCTGGAATTGCCTGCCGCGGTCGAGTTGACGCTGGCGCAGGCCGTGGCGCGCAAAGACAGCATCGAAGTCAGGGAAAAGATCGCTCCGTTGGATCAGGGCGCGTCCGCGCCGGAGCAGGCTCCGGTAGGAACCGTCAAGGAGCTTCCCGGACGTCCTGCGACGGTGGCAGACGCCCTGCCATCGCTGCCCGGCGTGGTCCGCTCCCCGGGAGGCGGCCTGGTCATGTCGGCGGCGGGCGAACACCGCAGCGCGCTGATCGTCAACTCGGCGGATGTCACCGACCCCGCGACCGGACAGTTCGGATTGACCGTGCCGATCGACAGCGTCGAGACCTTGAACGTCTACCAAACGCCCTTCCTGGCGGAGTACGGAAGATTCACGGCGGGGCTGGTTTCGGTGGAGACGCGGCGCGGCGGCGAAAAATGGAAATGGGAATTAAACGATCCGTTTCCCGATTTCATCATCCGCAGCTACCACCTGCGCGGGCTCCGCGACGCCACGCCGCGGCTGAACCTGGAAGGGCCGATCGTTCCGGGGAAGCTTTACTTTTCCGAAGGCCTGGAATACACGGTTCGCAAGACGGAAGTCTACGAGCTGCCTTTCCCTTTCAATCAGAAAAAACAGGAAGGGATCAATTCCTTCGCGCAGCTCGACTGGGTCGCGTCCGGCAAACAACTGGTGACGGCGACGGTGCATGTGGCGCCGCAGCGCATGCAATACGTCAACATGAACTACTTCAATCCGCAGGCAACCTCGCCCGACGCCGCCACCAACAACTACACCGCAACCCTGGCGGACAAGCTGACCCTGGGAGGCGGACTGCTGGACAACACCTTGTCGGTGACGCGCTTCGACGCCCGCGTCTGGGGACAAGGCACCCAGGAGCTGACCATCACTCCCGGCGGCAACAGCGGGAATTACTTCGCGCAGCAGAGCCGCAACGCGTCGCGCCTGAGTTGGACGCCAACCTACAACTTCGCCGCGGTGAACTGGCTGGGCACGCACAATTTCAAGGCCGGCGCCTACATGGCGGAAAGCACCGACAACGGAGAGGTGACCGAGCGGCCGTTCAGCATTCTGGATTCGTCGAACCAGTTGCTGGAACGCGTCACCTTCTCGAGCGGACAGCCGTTCCACAACTGGGACACCGAGTACGCATTCTTCGGGCAGGATCACTGGCTGGTGACGCCGCGGCTGGCGGTGGACCTGGGGATTCGCGCGGAGTCGCAGGAACTGTCGGAGAGCTTTCGCGTGGCGCCGCGCGCGGGAATCGCGTGGACGCCATTCGCCAGTACCGGCCCGGTGTTGCGCGCGGGGTTCGGATGGTTCTACGACCGCGTGCCGCTGAGTGTCTACTCTTTCGACCACTACCCGAGCGAGACCATCACCATGTTCGGACCCGGCGGGCAGATTACCGCGGGGCCGTGGGTCTATCAGAACGGATTGGGCACGGTGAGCTCGAAGTTTCCGTTCGTGTTCCAGGAACCCGCCGCGGGCAATTTTTCGCCGCGCAGCGCTACCGGGAACGTGCAGATCGAGCAGCCGCTGTCGGAGCACCTGAAGCTGCGGATCGGTTACACGCAGAAACAATCGGCGGGCCTGGTGATTCTGAATCCGCTGGCGCCGGGCGCAAATGGCGGCGTGGGCGCGAATCTCCTGACCGGGAACGGGCAATCGCGGTATCGCCAGTTCGAGGTCACGGCGCGCGTCCGATTGAACGACAAGCGCCAATTGTTCCTCTCCTACGTGCGCTCGGCGGCGCGGGGCGATTTGAACGATTTCGCCAGCTACCTGGGCAGCTTTCCGGTGCCCATCATTCGGCCCAATCAGTTCGGCAATCTGCCGGGCGATCTGCCGAATCGCTTCCTGGCGTGGGGCCTGTTCCAGCTTCCGGCGGGTTTCCGAATTGCGCCGCTGATCGAATTCCGCAGCGGCTTTCCCTATGCCGCGACCGACGCAGCCCAGAATTACGTGGGCGTGCCAAATGCGCAGAGATTCCCCAATTCCATTTCGGTGGATTCGCGTTTTTCGAAAGACATCCGGGTCAATCCGAAGTACACCGTTCGGCTGTCCGTGAGTGGTTACAATCTCACCAATCACTTCAACCCCGAGGCCTTCCATAACAACATCGCCGATCCGGCGTTTGGGCTTTTCTTCGGTCAGAGAGGCAGGCGCTTCACAGCCGATTTTGATGTCATCTTTTAGGGCGGGTACCTGCGCCAGATCTCCGTTGTGGGGTTTGAGCGGCATCACGGCGTTGGCCGTGGCGGTACACGGATATCACCTGGGTGTGGACGACAGCGCCATCTATGTGCCGGCCATCAAGCGCGTGGCGGACCCCCATCTGTATCCCTTCGGCGACGAGTTCTTCATGTCGCACGCGCACCTCTCGATCTTTGCGGAGCTGGTAGGCGGCTCCGCGCGGCTGACGCATCTGCCGATCGACTTGGTGATTTTCGGCTGGCACGTGGCCAGCATTTTTCTGCTGCTGCTGGCGGCGTGGCGGCTGCTGGGCTGCTGCTTCGAGCGCCGNNGCCGCCACCCTCAGTGTGCCGGTCACCGGCACGGGCCTCGCGATCATGGACCCGTACCTGACGGCGCGATCGCTCTCCACCCCGGCGACGCTTTTTGCGATTGCCGCCTGGCTGTCGAACCGGCCGCGGTGGGCGGTGGCGTGGCTGGCCGTGACGGCGGCGCTGCATCCGCAGATGGCGGTGTATGGCTCGTTGTTCATCGGCAGCATGGCGTTGGTTCGGCACAGCCGGGCGGCGCGTGCAGTTCCCGCACCGGTGTTCGGCGCGACGATCGGTCTGCCGCTCCTCTTGAATTTCGAGCCGCTGCGCGGAGCCGCGCGCGAATGCCTCCTGTCGCGGACGTACTTTTTCGTTTCCACGTGGACCTGGTATCAATGGATCGGCGTGTTCGCGCCGCTGGCCCTGCTGTGGTGGTTCTCCGCGGGAAGTCCCCGCCACACGCTGCCCGCGTTCCGGCCGCTGGCGGCCACGCTGATTCCCTTCGGGCTGACGTTCACCACGGTGGCCGTGATGCTGGCCATTCCGGCGCGCCTCGAGACCTACAATCGCCTGCAGCCGATGCGGAGCTTTCACTTGCTCTATGTCGTGTTGTTCATCCTGCTGGGCGGGCTGATCGGAGAGTACGGGATCAAGAAAAGTCTGTGGCGCTGGGTGGCGCTGTTTGTGCCGCTGGCCCTGGTGATGGTGCTGGTGCAGGAGCTGACTTTCCCGGCCAGCGAGCACGTGGAGTGGCCTGGGTCGAACCGCGGCAACACGTGGATCTCGGCGTTCTTGTGGATCCGGTATCACACGCCCAAAGGGGCGGTGTTCGCTTTGGATCCGAATTACATGGCGCAGCCCGGAGAAGATTCGCACGGATTCCGCGCAGTGGCGGAGCGCAGTGCGCTGGCGGACAACGTGAAGGACAGCGGGGCGGTCTCTCTGTTCCCGCAACTTGCGGAGGAATGGAAGAGCGAGGTCGACGCGGGCCGCGGGTTCGATCACTTTCAGTTGGAGGATTTCCGGAAGTTGGCCAGGGAGTATCCGGTGACCTGGATTCTGACCGCGCGGCCGAGGCCTGGCCTGACGTGTCCGTACGAGAATAAGGACCTGGCAGTTTGCAGGATGCAGTAGCGATATACTTTGACAGATGAAGACCAGCCGCCGCGAGTTCCTCGCCGTTTCCGCGCTGGCGCCGGCGGCAGGGCGCCTGATGGCGGCCAACGCGCCTGCGCTGCGATTCCCCACCACGCGACGCGAGCGCATCGCCGTGGCGTCGTATCCGTTCCGCGCGTTCCTCGACACGCCGCGCAACCGCGCGCGGCAGCCGCAGGGCCGGCTGATGGACCTCAAGGAATTTCCGGGCATGGTGGTGGAGCGTTTCCAGATCCGCAATGTCGAGTTGCTGGGTGAGCACATCCGCATCAGCGAGCCGGGCTACCTGGAGCAGCTTCTTGCGGCGGTGAAGGCGGCGGCCTCGCACGTCGTGGATATTCCGACGGGCGTGGGCGGGAGTGTTTACGACGCGGACGCCGGGAAGCGCGCCACGGCCGTCGCGAACGCCAAGAAGTGGGTGGACACGGCGACGGCATTGGAGTGCCCGAGCGTGCGCGTCCACCTGCAAGGAGCCCGCGGGGCGAAGCCCGATGCCGCCCTGGCCGCGGAAAGTCTGGGCGCGATTTCGCAGTACGGCGCGGCCAAGGGCGTGGTGATCAATCTGGAGAACGACGACCTCACGACGGAGGATGCGTTCTTCCTGGCGAAGGTGATCGACCAGGTGGACAGTCCCTGGCTGCGCGCCCTGCCGGACTTCGGCAACTCCATGCTGGGCGGCGACGAGAAGTTCAACTACGATGCGGTGACGGCCATGTTCCACCGGGCATACAACATCGCGCACGTGAAGGATTGCGAAGTGGATGGCGGCAAAGTGGTTCGCGTGGACCTGGCGCGCACGTTCGCCATCGCCAAGGCCAGCGGCTACAAAGGCTACTTTTCGATCGAGTTCGAAGGCGAGGGAGATCCCTACGCCGGTACCCAGAAGCTGATCGAGGACAGCCTCGAGTGTCTGGGATAAAATCGCCCTGTGGTAAAGTCTCGCCCTTGTGGTAAATTCTCAAAGATGAGAATCTTCCTGCTGACCTTACTCGCCGTTGGCGGTGCATACGCGCAGAAAATCACGGTGGAATTCGACCAGGCCGCCGACTTCAGCAAGTACAAGACGTTCGTCATCCGCAACGGACAGTTGAACAGCAGGAGTCCCGCCCTCAACAGCGAGCTGGTGAAGAAGCAGATCGAGGCCGACATCGAGCGGGGACTGACGGCCAAGGGCCTGACCAGGCTGACGGAAGCAGGGGATCTCAACGTGCGCTACCAGTTCGGATCGGCTCGCAGGGTGGAAACGGAGGCCTACCCGGCGGGGTGGCGCGGGTGGGGTACGCGCATCGTGAGGGTGCCGTACACGGAGGGCACGCTGGTGATCGACCTGCGCGATCCCAGCACTCGTTCCCTGGTGTGGCGCGGCATTGCGAGCCAGGACAAGAGCAACGCCAGCAAGATCGAAGGCAAGCTCGACGACATGGTCCGGAAGTCACTTGAGAAATATCCGCCGAAGGCGAAGTAGGGGCGTCTTTCTACTGGTCCGCGGGAGGCGGTAAGGCGGCGTCCGCGCGGCCGGCATGACCTTCAGCAGAATGGCTTCTTCTCTTCGGGGTCAATGCTACGGAGTTCATGATCGCCTGATTGAGAGCCGCTGCGCTCTACAAGACGGGAACGGTATTGGGCTTCGTGACGTCGCGCCGCGAGCTTCATGGCTTGCGGTTCAATATTGCCAACAACTTTGTTGACAACGCATTTGTTGGCAGTTACAATTGCCTCATGAACTCTCCGATGTTGAAGCGTGCCACCGGAAACTGGGTCGTTGGCGACCAGTTCTGGGACCGTGAGGTGGAACTCTCGCTGTTCATCGAACGCCTCATGGAGGGCGCGCACTTGCTTCTTACGGCGCCACGCCGCATTGGAAAAACCAGTCTCCTCAAGGAAGCCGCGCGTCGCCTGGAAGGGCGCTTCCTTTGCCTCTACGTTGACCTCCAAAAGGCGGAATCGGCGTCTGATGCCGTTGTGGAACTCAGCATGGCCGCTCAGGATTACAAACCTGCGTGGGATCGCGTCCTCTCCGTCTTCCAACACGTGTTGAAGGACACAGTGGAGGCCGTCAAGATCAAAGATCTCAGCATCACCCTGCGCGGTGGTCTGACCGCCGACAACTGGCAATCTAAGGGCGATCAAATTTTCGAAGTCCTGGCTGACCAAAGTCAACCCGTGGCCCTGTTTTTTGATGAAGTAGCTATCCTGGCCAACCGGCTCCTCCGCGGCAGCGACTATACGATCACAAACCAACGCCGGCAGGAAGTCGATGCTTTCCTCTCCTGGCTTCGCGCCAACTGCATCCGTCACCAGGGCAAGATCCGGTTGGTTGTTACCGGGTCGATTGGTCTGGAGCCACTTGTGCGCCAGGCTGGACTCAGCGCCACGCTCAACACGTTCACTCCATACCACCTAGCGCCATGGACTCGTGAGGTCGCGGGTGGCTGTCTCCAGGCATTGTCCCACGGTCATGATCTGGTACTACCCCGGGACGCGATCGAGGAGATGCTGGACCACTTGGGCGTCTTCATACCACACCACGTGCAGATGTTCTTCGACCATGTTTACCAACAGGCACGCATGGACGGTTTGCAGGAGGTCTCGGTCGCCCTGGTGAGGGCAGTCTATCAGCAGTCGATGTTGGGCATTCGCGGGCACGTAGAGCTAAGTCACATGGAGGAACGGCTCAAGATGGTGCTCGGGCCGAAACTGGACTACTTGGCTTTGGATTTGCTGACCGAAGCGGCCGTGGTCGGGACGCTCACCGCGGAAACGGGCCGGGTCTTGGCAGTGGGCCACCTTGGCGACGACTGGGCTGCTTCTTTGCGCGACGTTTTGGCCATTCTCGAGCACGACGGCTACCTCAGGAACCGTAACGGCGCGTATTCGTTTGCTTCTACCCTGCTGAAAGACTGGTGGAAGGCGCGCTTCCAATTCGCCTATATCCCCGCGGCGGAAAGGCGGCAATAATATGGATGCGGCGATCTTCAAATACAATCCAGGTGTCATGGGGGATGACGAGTTGGTGCGCTCTTTCGTCGTTCGGCACAAATGCCTGGAGTTGATCCTGGAAGCACTGAAGGAAAATGCCGGCTCAGCTTCTGCGAATCGGCATCTGCTTGTAGTCGGCCCGCGAGGGATTGGCAAGACTATGCTCGTGCGGAGGGTGGCCGCGGAGGTGCGGTCCAACCCGGAGTACGGGCGCGTGTGGTTCCCGATCGTTTTTGGTGAAGAGAGTTATCAAGTGAGCTCCGCGGGAGAGTTCTGGCTGGAAGCGTTATTTCATTTGTCCGATCAGATAGGCGGCCGCAAACTGGATAGCACCTTGGAGGAACTGCGGGAAGAGCAGAAGGACTCCAGGTTGCGCGAACGCGCACTCGCCCAACTCCGCGACTTTGCCGGCAGTCAGGGCAAACGTCTGCTAGTGATAGTCGAAAACCTGAACATGCTGTGCGAGCAGATCACTTCGGACGCTGCATGGGAACTTCGTCACACACTGACTAACGAGCCGCGGATCATGTTGCTCGGGACAGCGACGAGCCGGTTCGATGCCATCACGCATGCAGACAAAGCATGGTTTGAGCTATTTGGTGTGCATGAGCTGAAGCCACTGGACCGCAAGGAGAGTCACACCTTGTGGCAATCGGTAGCGGATCAAGACCTCAAACCGGGGCATGTACGGGCGGTCCGTATTCTCACGGGCGGCAATCCGCGCCTCCTGGCAGTTCTGGCTGGTTTCGCCGCCAAACACTCGTTTCGCGAACTGATGGAACAACTGGTCCACCTGATCGACGATCACACGGAGTACTTCAAAGGACATCTGGACGTGCTGCCGCCAAAGGAACGCAAGGTCTTTGTCGGCCTGTTGGAGCAGTGGAACCCAGTTGCGGCGGCGGATCTAGCCCGTAGCGGGCGGATGAGTGTGAACGAGGTGAGTGCTCTACTGAATCGGCTTGTGTCGCGAGGAGCGGTAGAGTTGTTCGAACAGCGGCCCAGACGTAAGGTCTACCAGGCAGCCGAGCGCCTTTACAACATCTACTATCTCATGCGACGGCGGGGCCAGCCGGCTGACCGGGTCCGGGCGGCGGTGAGTTTCATGGTGATGTTTTATGGAGGAAGGCAACTGGCTACCACTATCGCCGACTTAGCCAAGGAGGCCTGCGGCTTGCCCGCTGGAAAGAGGGAGGACCATTTTGTAGCATACGCAGAATTGGCGCGCCGGGCTCCATTCCAAGTTTGGGCGCACGTCCTGGAGCATACTCCACCTGAGTTCTTCGACTGCCCGGACGCGCCAGAGTCCGTGCGAAAACTAACCAAAGTTTCTAAAGTGAACGCGATCCTCAAGCGGGCGAGCGAGCTAGTTCGCGCTGAGAAGTGGAGTCAAGCGGAGCGACCGTTACGGGAGGTGATCGCGTTAGACTCTTCCCTCGCATGGGCTTGGATCAATCTCGGCATTGTCCTCGAAGAATTGGGAAGGCTGGAGGAAGCCGAAACGGCCTATCGGAAATCGATCGAATTGAACTCCCGGCACGGCTCGAGGTATCTCGGCCGCCTTCTTGCCGGATTGGGCCGAAGAGAAGAGGCCGAACAGTCATACCGAGCGGCGATCGACCAGGATCCGAAGGACGCGTGCGCGTGGCATTATCTCGGGCGGTTGCTGAGCGAGTTGGAGCGTCATGAAGAGGCGGTGCAGGCCTGCCAGACAGCGACCGATCTCGACTCGAAGCATCTGGGAGCCTGGATCGATTTCGGCAACGCGCTCAGAGAGTGTGGCCAACTGGAGATAGCCAAGCGGAAATACCGGCGGGCTATTGAACTGGATCCGAACTCTGTCTGGGCATGGGGCGGTCTTGGACTAGCTCTGAAGGAACAGAATCGCTACGAGGAAGCAAGAGAAGCTTACCAAACGGCAATTCGCCTCGATCCAACGGTTCCCGTCTTCTGGGACGAGTTCGGTCATTTGGTCTCCGATTTTGGTCCGCCTGCGGAAGCAGAGAAGGTCTGGGGGGAGGCCCTGCACCTTCATCCGATCTTGGCGCCGTGCGCCGTGCATTTGCTAGAGGCAAAACTGCAACGTGGTGTGGCTGCAGCGGCGATTCTCGGTGAAGCGGGGGAGTGGATCGAGCGCAGTGGCCGGACTGCCCGGACTCTCGGTGCTATGTCCCTCTTGGTTCTTCGCCTAAACCTTACCAAGTCACTACCTCTGGCGGAAAAATGGGCACGAGAGGGCGCTTCAAAAGAACCACAGGAGAGGGTCTCGGAAACGTTGGCGCTGATTTGCGCAGCACAAGGGAAGTGGACGGAGGCATTGGAGGCCGCCAGCTCAGTACTGGATGCGGCCGCCGATTTCGAAGACGCTCAAGAAATCGCGACTGACTTCCTAATTCAAGCGGCGGCTGCGGGCTACGCACAGGAAGCCTTGAAGTTGTTGGCCGCCTCGAAGGGCGCCGACGCCTTGGAGCCGCTTCTTGTCGGCCTGCAGGTCTACCTCGGCGAGACGCCGCAAGTAGCAAAGGAAATCCAGGAGATCGCCCAAGACGTAGCGGAGCGAATCCGCGAAGTAGAACGGGCCAACAAGAAAACGCCTACTTCTTCAGCGCCTGAACCTCGGCGTCCAGCTTCTTCTGCTGGTCGGCCGAAAGCTGCAAAGCGGCGTCCGCGCGGGCGGCCTGTT
>OMOG01000689.1 GCA_900290305.1 Candidatus Sulfopaludibacter sp. SbA4 | reverse complement strand
GCAAGCGCGGGTCATGGAAGCTTTCGGGTCCAGTGGGCCCTATGAGCCTGGCCGGCCCGCTCGCAGCATCGCTGAGCGCGCGGCTGCCGCCGTGGGGACGCGGCCTCGTGGAGCTATCGACCTATACCGCGGCCGTCGGCATCTTTGCCTTCGGTCATCCGCTGCTGCCCATCCTGAACGCTCCCAAACCGTTCACCCCCATCTTCATCCTGCAGCGGCCGTTCATGCCGGGCGAGGGCCTGGCGTCGGGCCTCACCTGGGCGCCGCAGCTCGGATGGCCGAGTACCGCGATCGGCTATGGCACGACGCAGGTGCAGCAGCGGTTGGGACCGCTGGTAGCGGGCGAGCGCGGCATCGTGCCGGATCTCACCGTGACCGTCGAACGGCCCGAGGGCGACGCGGTCATGTCGTGCGAGCCGCCCAAGCCGCGTCTCGGTCCGCTGCGAACCGCGGGTACGGTGGCGCTCCACCTCTTGGGCACGCTGCCTTCGATTTAGGTCGGGCAGGCGCTTTCGCCTGCCAAGTTTTGTTTCTGAATCGGCAGGCGAAACCGCCTGCCCCACCAAGCACCGCCGCGCACTTCAGGCGACTATTAGCAGGCGCGTTCCACCAACCGTTCCAGGAACCCGAGTTGGCCGGGGAGCATCTTGATGCGAGCCTCAGCTAAGGGGAACCAGGCGGCGCGATCCACTTCCGGGAATTCCTGGAATTTGCCGGACTTCGGCGGCCATTCTATTTGAAAGGTGTTGCTCCTCGCGAGCGTCGCGTCGAAATCCTTTTCGAGCGCCCAGGCGACGATTACCTTGCCGCCCGGCTGCCGGATCTCGCCCAGCGGCAGGAACCCGGCGCCGCCGGTGTGGAAGCCCGTCTCTTCCTCGAACTCGCGCAACGCGGCTGCGAGCGGGTCTTCGCCGGGCTCGTATTCGCCCTTGGGCAGAGACCATGCGCCGAGGTCCTTATTCTTCCAGAAAGGCCCTCCGGGATGCACCAGCAAGACCTCGATGGTGCCATGGGCGCGCCGGAACGGCAGCAGTCCGGCACTCAGTTTGGGCATGCTATTCCTTTCTCATCGTAACCCCTTACGTGGCATAATGGTATTTACGAATAGGTTTTCCCACTGGAGATTCCCATTATGACCACCACGCTCACTCTTGATAACGCCGGACGCGTCGTGATCCCGAAGGTGCTCCGCGACGAGCTCAACCTGGGGCCCGGCGATTCGCTGCAACTCGAAAGCCTCGGGGAGCGGATCATGCTGAGGCCAGTCCGCGGCACCATGCCTCTTCGCAAGGAGGACGGGATCTGGGTATTCCGCACGGGCGAGCCTCTGCCCGCTTCCGTGACCGACAAGGTTTTGGAAGATCTTCGCGAAGAACGAGACCGCAAGAACATGGGGAAGCGCCGATGAAAGCGTTCTTCGATTCGTCGGTCCTGGTGCCGGTGTTCTACGGCGATCACGAGCACCACGAGCGGAGTATGGCAGTTTTCAAGAAATACGGCAAGGTGCAGGCGTGCTGCGGCGCCCACACTCTGGCCGAGGTCTATTCCTCCCTGACGCGGATGCCCGGAAGGCACCGCATCAGCGCCGAGCAGGGAATCCTGTTCATCGAAAACCTGCGCGAGAAATTGACGGTCGTGTCGCTCGACGCGGAAGAGTATTGGCAAGGGTTGAACAAATACGCCGATCTCGGAATCGTAGGGGGCACGATCTATGATGCGATGCTCGGGTATTGCGCCCTCAAGGGCAAGGCTGAAACCATCTACAGTTGGAATACGCGGCACTACCAGCAGCTCGGGCCCGAGATCGTGAAGCGGCTGCAAACTCCGTGAGCACAGCCGCTACTCCCGGCAAATTCCACGCTTGCTGCGGCGCACAAAGGCCGCCAGGTGCAGCGTCTCGGGCGTCGGGATCTCGCTCTCGATCTTCGCCAGCGCGTCCTCGAGCTTCAGGCCGGAGCGGTACAGAATCTGGTAGGCCTTCTTGAGCACGGCGACATCGGACGCCTGGTATCCCGCGCGCTTCAGCCCCACCAGGTTCAGCCCCTTCGCTTCCACGTCGAAGCCGCTGTAGAGGAAGAACGGCGGCACGTCGCTGTTGACGCGCGTATTCCCTCCGATCATGGCGAGGCGCCCGATCTTCGAGAACTGGTGCACCACCACGCCGCCCGAAATGAAAGCCTGGTCCTCGATCTCCACGTACCCCGCGATCAGCGCGCAACTGGCGATCACGATGTGGCTCCCGAGCACGCAATTGTGGGCGATGTGGCCCGAGGTCATGATGTAGTTGTGGTCGCCGATTTCGGTGACGGATTCGGGCGAGGTGCCGCGCGAGATGGTGTAGTGCTCGCGGATCTTGTTGCCGTTGCCGATGCGCAGGTAGCTGCGCTCGCCGGTGAAGCCTTTGTCGAGCGGGTCGGTCCCCAGCACCGTGCCGGCGGAGATTTCGTTGCGCTCCCCCATGGTGGTCCAGCGCTTGATGTACACGTAGGGCTCGAGCAGGCACTGGGGGCCGATGACGACGTCGGCCTCAATCACGCAGAATTCGCCGATTCTGGCGCCGGGCCCGATGATGGCTTGGGGATCGACGCGCGCCGTGGGCGCCACCACGGCCGATGGATCGATGGGCATGAATTTGTATTATGAATCATGGCGTGACCACGGCGGCTGCGTGAAGACCACTCCCTTACGGTCGTCGCTCCGAAACAGAGCCGCGCGCGTCAGCAAGCGGTCCATGTACGTTAGCCAACGTCTGAAGCCGTGTACTTGGCCATCACGCCGGGATGGTTGCCTCGGCGATGAATGCTTCAAGCAACGGCGAATCATCGTGCAGGACTTCGTCGCCAAAGGTTTCGATGTGGAATTGGATGGCCGACTTGACGTCCGCGAGGGCTTCTTCATAGCTGTCGCCTTCGCCCACTACGACCCCCTTTAGGCCGAGGGGATATGCCACATAACCATCCGAATGCTTTTCCACGATGATCTTGAATTGCCTGGCCATACCTTGTCTGAAGTCTAGCATGGCGGGGTGAAACCGATGGATGGATGGGCGTGAATTTGTATCATGAATCATGCGAGTTCGCGAATTGGCGGAATGGCTGGGCGCCACCTTCGAGGGCGACGGCGAAAAGGAACTTCTCGACGTGGCGCCGCTCGAGAAGGCCGGAGCTTCCGACGTGTCGTTCGTGGGCAGCCGCAAGGCTGCCGCGCAAGCGGAAAGCTCGGCGGCGGGCTGCCTGCTCGTACCGATGGAATGGCCGAGCGGCGCGTATCGGACCGTGATCCGGGTTCCGGAGCCGCGCACCGCGTTCGCGCGGGCCATGAGCCGCTTCTATCCCACGGCGGAGCTGAAGCCGGGGGTTCATCCCACAGCGGTGGTGGGCAAGGACGTGGAACTGGGAGCCCTGGTGTACATCGGGCCGCACGCCGTGGTGGGGGACAATACGCGCATCGGCGTGGCGTCCAGCATCGGGGCCGGGTGCTACGTCGGCAAGCGCGTGGTGCTGGGCGAGGGCTGCGTGCTGAATCCCAACGTGACGGTGTACGACAACGTGGACATCGGGCGCGGCACGATTCTGCACTCCGGGGTGGTGATCGGCGCCGATGGCTTCGGCTACGTGATGGATCGCGACCGCTGGCACAAGTTCCCGCAGGTGGGGCGCGTCGAGATCGGAAGCTTTGTCGAGATCGGCGCGAACTCGTGCGTGGACCGCGCGGCGCTGGGAGTCACCGAAATCGGCGAAGGCACGAAACTCGATAACATGGTGCACGTGGGCCACAATTGCCGCATCGGGCGGCACGTGGTGGTGGCCGCGCAGACCGGTTTTTCGGGCGGGGTGGTGGTGGAAGACTACGCGGTGATCGGCGGGCAGGTGGGCATCGGCGACAAGGCGCGCATCGAATCGCGGGCCGTGCTGGGCTCGGGATGCGGGGTGCTGACCTCCAAGATTATTCACTCCGGCGAGACCGTGTGGGGCACGCCGGCGCGTCCGCTGAAGCAGCACCTGGAGCAGCTCGCCAACCTGGCGCGGCTGCCGCAACTGCGGCGGGAGGTCGCGGAGTTGAAGGCGCGGGTGGCGAAGCTGGTGGAGAGAGGCGCGCTGGAAGGGAGAGAATAATGCTCGTAGTGGTGGGCGGGCACTCGCGCAACATCGGGAAGACTTCGGTGGTGGCGGGCCTGATCCGCAAGCTGCGCGATCGCCATTGGACGGCGGTCAAGATCACGCAGTACGGCCACGGCGTCTGCTCTCACCACAACGAGACCTGCGGGTGCGAGGCCGAGCCCGACCATCCGTTCGCCCTGAGCGAGGAGTACGAGCCGGGCCCGACCGATTCGGGGCGGTTCCTGGCGGCGGGCGCGGAGCGGTCGTTCTGGCTGCGCACGCCGGCGGGGGAGCTGGCGCGCGCGGCCGGCACGCTGCGCAAGATCCTGGATCAGAGCGAGAACACGATCATGGAATCGAACAGCGTGGTGGAGCTGGTGCAGCCGGACGTGTTCCTCATGCTGCTGGATTTCTCGTGCCAGGATTTCAAGGCGTCGAGCATGCGGTTCCTGGACCGTGCGGATGCGTACGTTCTGATCGACCGCGGCATCAACGCTCCCCTCTGGGCAGACATCTCCCGCGGCATCTGGGACCAGAAGCCGCAATTCCTAGTAAAGCCGCCGCGCTACGTGACCGCGGCGGTTTCCGATTTCGTGAAGGCCAGGCTCTCGGCGTCGCCGGGCTGAGCGGCGGACTGAGAGCGAAGACGCCCGAGCTCGGCGGCAGCCTCGTTGAGGATGCGCGCCGCCAGAAACACTTGCCGTTCGATGG
>OMOG01000235.1:19629-21420 GCA_900290305.1 Candidatus Sulfopaludibacter sp. SbA4 | reverse complement strand
TGACGATCAACGGGCAGGGCAGCAACGTGGTGGTGCTGCCGGTGCAGTGAGGGGGAAAAAGGGGGTTGGGGTTGGGGGTTGGGGTTAGGGGTCGGGGGCCGGGGGCCGGGGGCCAGGGCAGGGGCCGGGGGCCAGGGGAGGGTGGCTCGCTTCGCTCGCTCTTTTATTGGAATGAATAGAAGCACAATAATCATCGTGGTGGCTTTGGTGGCGGCTACGCTGCTGGTTTATGGGCAGGTGCGGGCGTACGATTTCATCAATTTCGACGACAACGTTTATGTTCCCGGCAATCCGCACGTCAGCGGCGGTTTGACGCGGGCGGGCGTGGCGTGGGCCTTCTCCACGGTGGATTACTTCTACTGGCAGCCGCTGACATGGCTCTCGCACATGCTGGATTGCCAGTTGTTCGGGCTGCGGGCGGGGTGGCATCACCTGACGAACGTGCTGCTGCACATCGCGAACTCGCTGCTGGTATTTTTTGTGTTCCGCCGGATGACGGGGGCGCACTGGCGCAGCGCCATGGTGGCGGGGCTTTTCGCGCTGCATCCGCTGCGCGTGGAGTCGGTGGCGTGGATCGCGGAACGCAAGGATGTGCTGAGCTGCTTCTGGTTCCTGGTCGCGTTGTGGGCGTATGTGCGATACGCCGAGCGGCCCACCGACGGCAGGTACCGGTGGGTGCTGGCGGCGATGTTGATGGGACTGATGGCGAAGCCCATGCTGGTGACGGTGCCGCTGCTGTTCCTGCTGGTGGACTACTGGCCGCTCGGGAGGGTGGCATTTGCGGAGAAGTTGCCGATGCTGTTCCTGGCGGCGGTGGCGTCGGTCCTGACGGCCATCGGGACGAAGCGCATGGGCGCCATGGAGTGGGCGGCGGGGATTCCCTTCGGGCTGCGGGTCTCGAATGCGCTGGTGGCGTATGTGCGGTACATCGGCAAGACGCTGTGGCCGGGGAAGCTGGCAATATTCTATCCGTACCCGGCTTGGATTTCGGCGTGGAAGGTGGCGGGCGCGGTGTTGCTGCTGGGGTCCATTACGGCGGCGGCGCTGTGGGCGGGACGGCGGCACCGGTACTTCGCCACGGGATGGCTGTGGTTCGTGGTGGGGCTGGTTCCGACGATCGGGATCGTGCAGGTGGGGAAGCAGTCGATGGCGGACCGGTTCGCCTACATTCCGCTGATCGGCCTGTTCGCCGCGGTGGTATGGGGGGCGGAACTGCTGTTGAAGGATCATCGGAAGGCGGCGGCCGCGCTGGCCGCGATGGTGCTGGCGGCATGTGGAGTGCGGTCGTGGGAGCAGACGCGGACCTGGCGGGATAGCGAGACGGTGTTCGGGCACGCGCTGGAGGTGACGGGGGAAAACAGCGTGGCGGAACACCACGTGGGGAGAGCCCTGGTGAGCCGGGGACTCACGGATGCCGCACTGCCTCACTTCGCGGAAGCGGTGCGCCTCGACCCGCGCGACTTTCTTCCCCATTTCGATTACGGGTCGGCACTGCTGGAGAAAGGCGATGCGGACAGGGCAATGGCGGAGTTCGAGGAAGCGGTCCGCTGCCGGCCGACCTTCGGGGATGCCTACCTTGGCATCGGACAAACCCTAGTCATGGCCGGAAAAACCGGAGAGGCGCTGGCGCCCACGAAAAAGGCTCTCGAACTGGGCCTGACTCCGGAGAAAACGCGGGGTGCGAGCGCACTGCTGGCGAAGATTTCCCAGGGGCCAGGGGCCAGGGGCCGGGGGCCAGGGGATCGGTGATGGGGCGGGCGGAATTGCCCGCCCCGTTTATAACTCTTTAGT
>OMOG01000235.1:0-19619 GCA_900290305.1 Candidatus Sulfopaludibacter sp. SbA4 | reverse complement strand
TGGGGCGGGCGGAATTGCCCGCCCCGTTTATAACTCTTTAGTAGCGGGTCACCAGCGGGCGCATGGGGCTGGGGAAACGCGCGGGAGCGGGCTCGTGCCGGGGCTCGGTGGACGGGCGCTCGAGAACCAGGGACCGCAGGCCCGGCATGGCGCTGGCGCCGACCCTTTCTCCCTTCGAGTTGACCGGCAGTTGCCCGGTGGTGAGATTCTTCAAGCCAAACAAAGCCAATTCGAAACGATCCTTCACGCCGACTTTCTGGAAAAGGCGGGAGAGGTAGACCTTCACGGTGCCCTCGGAGATCATGAGGGTGGTGGCGATCTCCTTATTCTTCAGGCCTTGCGAGAGCAGGCTGACGAGCTGCCCTTCGCGCTGGGTGAGTGCGACGCGGCGGGCGCACAGGAAGCTGTCGGTGAGGGCTTTCTCGAACCAGAGCTCGCCGGCCTGGACCTTTTGCAGGCATTTTACCTGCAAATCGGTGGGCAGGGTCTTACGAAGAATGCCCCGGACGCCCAGGCCCATGGCCTGGAACGCCAGTTCGGTTGAAATGGAGTTCACCCACAGAACGATTTTGCAGCTCATCATGGCATGCTTCATATCGCTCAGTACGGCAAACGTGACTTCTTGGGTAAGGTCCAGCAGGACCAGGTCGGGAACACCGCGTCCCACCTGCTCCATTACGCCAGCCACGGAACCACAGATGGGGAGGAGCTCAAAGCCTTCCACCTGCCGCAGCACGGACTCCAGACCCCTTGCCAAGATGGGCTCGTCGCTGTAAAGAAGAATTCGCGTCATCATTCTCTTTTGTCCTCGTGAACAGTGGTCGACATCTCTGCGAAATCGGATCTCGCGTGTGTCGTACTAAGGGATTCTCTGACGATTTATATCGGTTGTCAACAAAAAAAATAACACACCCGCGTCTTTTTTTGGGAATAATCAGGCATGTATCGAGCGATTAAAAGCCTGGATTTAACGCGATAACCCACGGTAAATTCAATAGTTTCCGTGGTTTAGTGAGGAAATACACGAATTTAAGATTCGCTAAAGGAGGGGATAATATGCGGCTGATAACGCTATCGGAGTATGCGTAGTACCCCCCACGTTGGCCTCGGGTAAATCACCTATTCGGGGGCACGAGGGGCAGCAGGGGGCCGCGGCATTACTTAATAACCTTGGGGAACAACCCCGTATAGCCCATTTACGATATTGATGATTGGGCACTTCCGGCGCTAAAGTCGCCATGTTGAATCCACGGAAATGAAAAACATCAACCGGCGAGAGAGCCCGCGAATCGAGATCAAGCTCCGGTGCCACGTGACTTCGCCCGCGCTGTGGGTGCGCAGTGCGATTTGCACAGAAAACATCAGCAGAAGCGGGATCCTGTTGGCGTGGCGCGCGGAAGGCGCAGCGCTGCCGGTGCCCGCGGTCGGACAGATTGTGACGGTGGAGGTGGAACTGCCGGCCAATCACGGATTCGGCCAGAAATGTATTCACTGCCAGGGCACGGTGATCCGGGTGTCGCAGACGGATCCGGAATGCCCGCGGGTGGCCCTGCAAGTGAATTACATGGATTTTCGCTCATTTCACGATCGAATTCGCGCGCTGGAAGCGTTGCAGCCGGTCGCGAATACGTGGATGGCCTGAGGAATCATATGGAAGCGCAACGGTCTCCATTTCCTCGAACCAACACAGGCAAGAATGCCTGTGCCACTACCAACACAGGCAAGAATGCCTGTGCCACTATCATCCTGAAGCTGTTGCCCTCGTTCACGGACTTCGCGTTCCTGATGCCGATGGCGCTGCTGTTCGGGCGCATGAACGGCGCGCAGGCGCTGCTGGGAGACTGCGACACGGGGTGGCACATCCGTGGGGGCGAATGGATCGTTGCGAACCATCAGATTCCGCTTCACGATGTATTCTCGTTTTCCAAGCCGGGGGGTCCGTGGGCTGCGTGGTCGTGGCTGGCGGATGTAGGTTACGCGTGGCTCAATGCGGCGGGGGGACTGCGCGCGGTGGTGCTTTTCAGCATTCTGCTGATCTCGGCGATTTTCACGCTGCTGTATCATTTGGTTCGCGGACAGTCGAGCCCCATCGTGGCGATTCTGGTCACGGTATTGGCGGCGGGAGCCTCTTCCATTCACTGGTTGGCGAGACCGCACCTGTTCACCATGCTGTTGGCGGTTCTGTTCTACGCCGCGCTCGAACGGTTCGCCGAACTGAACCAGCGAGTCAATCCAGGGCAGACGCGTCCGGCCGGAATCCGCTACCTGGCCGTTCTGCCGGCCGGCATCGTTCTCTGGGCCAACATCCACCAAGGCTTTTTTGTCGGCATCCTGACGATCGCAGTATTCGGGGTGGGAGAGATATTGCAGATCGTACTCCTGGGCGATCGAAACGGATCCCGCGCCGAAGGGCTCCGGGCCGGATGGCTCCGGGCGCGGTGGTATTTCGGGGCGGCCGCGGCGGGTTTGGCGGCCAGCCTGATCAATCCTTATACGTACCGGTTGCTCAGGCACGTCACCTCCTACCTAGGCGCTCAGGCGAACTGGCAGCACGTGGAGGAGTATCTCTCGCCGAACTTCCACGGACCCACGGCGGTGCCCTTGGAGGCGATGCTGGTGCTGGCCGCGGCCACGATCTACTGGAATTTTTCCAAAGGCCGCTTCACCGAGCCGCTGCTCCTGCTGCTATGGGGGCACGCCGCACTGCTGGCGCAGCGCAATATTGCGATCTTTGCGGTGATTGCGGCGGTTCCGGTGGGGAGAAGCATCCAGGAGTGGTTGGACGAGTTGCCGCGTTGGAAGGTGGCCGGTTGGGTCCGTACGGCGGGAGAAAAGTTTAATCGGCTGGCGGCCAGCACGGGCGAGACGGAAGCCGCGGGCCGTTGGCACCTGGCCAGCGTGTTCGCCGTGCTGCTGGTGGCGGCAGTGATCTGGGCGCCGAATCCGCCCAAGGCGTTTCGCGCGGAATTCGATCCGGACCGGTACCCGGCTGGGGCGCTGGCGACCCTGCGCGGCGATCCATCCGCCCGGATCTTCACCGGTGACGAATGGGGCGACTACCTGATCTGGAGCCTGTATCCGTCGCAGAAGGTGTTTGTCGACGGCCGGGCCGATTTCTACGGCGGCGATTTTTACCAGCGTCTGAACGACGTGCTCAACGTGAAATACGACTGGGAACAGACTCTGGGCGGCTACGGGGTCAACACGATTCTGCTGCCGGTCAACGCGCCGCTGGCCGGCGCGTTGAAGGAGTCCACCCGGTGGCGCGTGGTGTTCGACGATGGCGTGGCGGTGGTATTCCGCTCCGCGGGGAAGGCGGCCTGAGCTATGAGAACGCAATCAGCTCCGCTCTTCCTCAAGCTGTGGCCCTCCTTTGGGGACCTGGCGTTCCTGGCGCCGATCGCGCTTCTGTTCGGCCACATGAACGGGGCGCGAACGCTGCTGTCGGACTGCGACACGGGGTGGCACATCCGGACGGGTGAGTGGATTATGGCCCATCACGCGGTTCCGGTGCGGGACATTTTCTCGTACTCGAAGCCGGGCGATCCCTGGTACGCATGGGAATGGCTGTCGGACGTGGTTTTCGCCTGGCTCAACGGGCATGGCGGCCTGCGCGGGGTGGTGTTGTTCAGCGTTCTGCTGCTCTCGCTCACCTTTACGCTGCTGTTCCGGCTGGTGCGCGGCAAGTCGAACCTGATCGTGGCGATTCTGATCACGGTACTAGCGGCGGTGGCCTCATCAGTGCACTGGCTGGCGCGGCCGCACCTGTTCACGCTGCTGTTCCTGGTGCTGTTCTACACGGCGCTGGAGCATGTGAAGGAAGGAAAGGAACGGCTGGCCGGGGTGCCGTACCTGGCGATTCTGCCGGTGGCGACGGTGCTTTGGACCAACCTTCACGGGGGCTTCGTGACCGGCATCCTCATGATCGCGGCCTACGGGGCGGGCGAGGTCCTGGAACTGGTCTTCGCGGAGAACAGCGGAAAGACACACAGGCAGGAATGCCTGTGCCACGGGACGGCACACAGGCAGGAATGCCTGTGCCACTGGGCAAAGGCGGGGCGGTATTTCGGCAGCGCGCTGGCGTGTCTGGCGGCGAGCCTGATCAATCCATATTTTTATCGCCTGCACACGCACATCTGGGCGTACCTGGGCGACCCGTTCAATTCGCAATACATCCAGGAGTTTCTTTCGCCGAACTTCCACAATCTGGAAGTGCGCTTTTTCGAGATGATGCTGGTGTTGGCGGTGGCGGCGGCCGGCTGGAGCTTGTCGAAGGGCCGTTTCACGGAGCCGCTGCTGCTGGGGATGTGGGCCCACGCGGCGCTGCTGGCCGGGCGCAACATCGAGATCTTCGCCCTGGCCGCGGCGGTTCCGGTGGCGGGAACGATCCAGGAGTGGCTGGAGCGGCTGCCGGAATGGAACGTAGCGGAGTGGCTGCAGAAGGCCGGACGAAGATTCAACCGCCTGGCTGCCAGCGCGGGCAGGACCGAAGCGGCGGCCGGGGGCTGGCGCGTGGTCAGCGCGATGAGCCTGGCGCTGGTGGGGGCACTGCTGTATGCGCCGAACCCGCCCAAGAGATTCCGCGCGGAGTTCGATCCGAAGAGGTATCCGACCGGAGTGCTGGAGACGCTGCGCCGGGATCCTTCCGCGCGGATCTTCACGGACGACGAATGGGGCGACTACCTGATCTGGAGTCTTTACCCTTCGCACAAGGTATTCGTGGATGGCCGCAGCGATTTCTACGGCCACGATTTCGAAGAAAGATACATAGACGTCCTGAACGTGAAATACAACTGGGAGAAGATCCTGGGGCGTTTTGGCGTCGATACGATTTTGCTGCCCATCAGCGCGCCGCTGGCCGGCGCGCTCAAGGAGTCCAGCCGCTGGCGCCTGGTGTTCGACGATGGCGTGGCGCTGGTCTTCCGGTCCCGCGGGAAAAACGATCCGCACGAGGACGTTCTCCAAAAGGACGGGGGCACATCCAGTTCCGTTGCTCAAACCGGCACCGGAAGAGGCCGTGATCGCGAGGTCACGAAAACCGAGGCACGTGATCAGGCGATCACAAGAGACCAAAAAATCAAAACTTAGGAGCGAACACAATGACGTTTGTGCGTAATTTCTGGAATGACGAACAAGGGCAGGACCTGATTGAGTACACCCTGCTAATGGCGTTTGTGGCCCTGGCTTCGGCGGCACTGTTCATTGGCGCCGGCGGCAGCATCAAGAGCATCTGGACCGTTGCCAACACGCAGCTCGCCAACGCTGCAACCTCGGCCAGCTAGGCCGCTTGGGGGGCGCCGGTACTCTGCTTCTCGGGCTCCGGCACCGAGAAGAACGCAGGCAAATGCCTGTGCTACCCGGGGCGCCGGCGCCCCCCGGAATTTTCTTTGACGGATGGAACCCTGGCCGCGGGGCTCGCTTTTGGAGAACCGGTGCGGCGAATAGCGGCACAGAATATCAGGCCAGGTGATGGGGAAGACTTATGAATAAGAGATTTCTCGGTGTTCTGGCATTTGCGACCATCGTGGCGACGATCGCCAGTCTGTTGCTGTACCGGTTGTTGATCAACCGGCCGACCGCCAAGGCGGCGATGTCCAGCGTACAGATCGTACTGGCGGCGCGCGACATCGAAATCGGCACCGTCCTGAAAGAGGAAGATGTCAAGATGACGGACTGGCCGGGAGCGGTCCCCATAGGGGCCAGCACCAAGGTTCAGGACGTGACCGGCCGGGGTGTGATGACGCCGATCTACGCCAAAGAACCGATCATCGATTCGCGGCTGGCCCCCAAAGGTGCGGGCGGCGGTTTGGCGGCCATGATTCCACAGGGCATGCGCGCGGCAGCCGTGCGGGTGAACGAAGTGGTGGGGGTGGCGGGATTCGTGGTGCCCGGAATGCACGTGGACGTGCTGATCTCGGGCAACCGGCCGGGAGGCTCGGCGGCCCTAGGGACGCTCTCCAAGACGCTGCTGCAGAACCTCGAGGTTTTATCGGCAGGCCAGGACTTCAAGAAGGACGCGGAAGGGAAACCGATCGCGGTGCAGGTGGTGAACCTGCTGGTGACCCCGGAGCAGGCGGAAATGCTCAGCCTGGCGGCCAGCCAGACGCAGATCCAGCTCATTTTGCGCAATCCGCTGGATCGCGAAGTGTCCAAGACCCCGGGCGCGGCGCTGGCGAATCTTTTCTCGGGTGAAAAGCTGAAGGAGCCCGCTCCACCGGCGGCGCCCCGTCCGCGGTCGGCCCCGCCGGCTCCCGTTGCGAAAGCGGAGCCGCCGCCCAAGAAGGAAGCGTTCACCATGGAGATCATCTCGGGAACCAAAAAGAGCGAGATGAAATTCACATCGGGGGAGGGTAAATAGGTGTCACGAATCGGGGAACTCGCAGTGGTTGTGGCAATGGGGGCTTGCGGTTCGCTCCTTTACCACCAGCCGGCTACCGCCGGCACCCAGGAGCAGCAACAGCAGGAGCAGCAGCAGAGCACGGCTCCGGTACAAGGCGTATCCACGGCCGACAGCGCACCCCAGGCGCAGTCCGAGACGGCCGCCGCACCGGGCAAGCTGATCGTCACGGTCGGCAAATCGTTGATTATCGACAGTCCGTTGAACATCACGCGGGTGACCATCGCCAATGGGGCGGTGGCCGAGGCGGTGGCGGTAAATCCGAAAGAGGTGCTGATCAACGGCACGGCGGCTGGCGAGACCTCGCTGATCGTGTGGCAGCAGAACGGAACCCGCCTGGTGTACGACCTCACGGTGCGGCTGAGCGGCACGAGGCTGGAAGCGGTGCGCCAGCAACTGGCGCGCGATTTTCCAGACGACGATATCAACGTTACTTTCGAGAACGACACGGCGTTCGTGCGCGGCACGGTGAAAGACGTGACCGCCGGGGAACGGGCGATGTCCATCGCCACCACGCTGGGGAAGGCCGTCAACCTGTTGCGCGTCGATGTTCCTCCGGTGGCCCAGCAAATCGTGCTGAAGGTGCGCTTCGCCGCCCTGGACCGCTCCGCGAGCCTGGCGGCCGGGTTGAATCTTTTCAGCAACGCGTTCAATCAGCAGTCCTCGCTGGGCACCGGATACGCGCTTTTTCCGAACCAGGCGGGACAGTTTTCCGTTCCCCAGGCGATCAACATTCTGCTGCTCCGCAACAACCTCAACCTGGTGGCGGAGATACAGGCGCTGCAGAACAAGAATGTGCTGCAACTGCTGGCCGAGCCGAACGTGCTGGCGATTTCGGGCGAACAGGCCAGTTTCCTGGCGGGCGGCGAGTTCCCCTTTCCGGTGGTGCAGCCCTCGGCCAACGGATCGAGCGCGGTCAGCATCCAGTGGCGCGAATACGGTGTGCGGTTGAACTTTCTTCCGGTGATCACGCCTCGCGGCACGATCCGGCTGAAGGTGGCGCCGGAAGTGAGCTCGCTCGATTACACCAACGCGGTCACGATCCAGGGATTCACGGTGCCGGGACTCTCCTCGCGGCGGGTGCAGACGGACGTGGAACTGGACAGCGGCCAGACCTTTGTGATCGCCGGCCTGCTGGACAACCAGACCACCGACAATCTTTCGAAGGTGCCGGGTATTGCAAGTATCCCGGTGCTGGGCAAGCTATTTCAATCCAAGAACGTCAACCGCACCAGTAACGAGCTTCTGGTGATCATCACCCCGGAGCTGGTACGGCCGATCCCGGAGGGCCAGGCGACTCCGGAAATACAATTCCCGAAGACATTTCTGCCTCCGAACAGCAAAGGCCCGCTGACGCAACCGGGGATGGACAAGACCGGGCCGGTACCCGTGAAGCCTCCGGTGACCAGCCTGCCGTTCGAAGAAGTCGTCCCGAAGAAGGAAGCGACGCCGGTGAACTTCCAGCCGAATCCGCCGTCAGTGAACCCGGGCTCGAACCTGAGTGGTCCTCCCACTACACCGCAGGCCCCTGGCGCGCCGCCGCCGGCGCCTGGAGGGGTGGTCAAGTGACCCTTGGAGAGCGCGCAAGAGTAACTGCGCAGTGTTGGGAACTCCGGAGAGGCGGGGCTAAAGCTGCGCGCAGGCTGAAGCCCGCCCCACCGGGCTCCGGATGTGAAGTTAGTCTTGCGTTGGTACTAAGGCCTGGAGACGCGATATGTACCCGTTGACAATCGGGTTGGCGATTGAGAATCGCGATCTCTGGGAGCAGGCGCAGTCCTGCCTGGCGGATCTGCCGTTCCGCATCATCGTCGAGCACCAGGACATCGGGGATTTGAGCAATTTTCTGGATCGTCTGGAACGCATGCGTCCGGATGTGGTTCTGATCGATATCAGCGGCTGGAAGGAGCCGCTCGAAGGTCTGGTAACATCCATCCGGGGCGCCATCGGGGATCCGATGATCATCGCGCTGAACACTTCAGCGGAAGCGCAGACCATATTGTCGTCGCTGCGCGCGGGAGTGAACGAATACCTGTTTCCACCGCTCCAGGAGTCGCTCAAGAAGGCGCTGGAGAAGCGTTCCGCCGAGCGCAGCCGCCGCCGGGACGGAGCCAAAGGCGCGGGCAAGAGCTTCGCCTTCCTCTCCGCGAAGGGGGGATGCGGCGCCACCACGATCGTGTGTCACGTGGCGCAGGAGCTGGGCCGGCAAAACCAGAAGGTCCTGCTGACGGACCTGGACCTGGATGCCGGGATGGTCGGGTTTATCACCAAGACCAAGGCGGTCTACTCGATACTGGACGCGGTCAACAACCTGCACCGGCTCGACATTTCCTATTGGAAGGCCCTGGTGTCGAACGGGATTCCGGGCGTGGAGATCGTGGCGGCGCCCCTGGCGCTGGCCTCCAAGCAGCAGCCCAAGGACGACCAGGTGCGGCACGTTCTGGCATTCGCGCGGCCGCATTACGATTGGACGCTGGTGGACCTGGGGCGCGGATTGAGCCGCCTGGCGATGGCCGCGTTGGAAGAAATCGACGAAGTGTGCCTGGTCACCACGCTGGAAGTTCCGGCGCTGCACCAGTCGAAGCAGATCGTGCAGACGCTGCTCGACAGCGGATACGGGAAGGCGCGGATCCGCCTGGTCCTGAACCGTGCGCCGAAGCGCCTGGATATTACGCCCGGCGAGCTGGAAAAGATGCTGGGGATTCCCATATTTGCCATGGTTCCGAACGATTATCCGGAGTTGTACGAGACGTACGCGGAGGGCCGGATGCTGAACCACGGCTCGGATCTGGGGAAACAGATTGCCAAGCTGGCGGTGAAGCTGGCGGGGCTGGAAGACGAGAAGGCGGGAAAGAAGAAGTTCGGGCTGTTCGGGTAGGACTTGACGCGGAGACGCGGAGTCGCGGAGACAAGCGCGGAGAAGACAGAGTCAAATCTTGAGGGCGCCGAGGTGGCAGAGAGCGCTGAGAGGGAACTAGAGGTGAGGAGCCGGAGGCCACGAGCCTCCTGACTTCTGTCTCCTGACTCCTGGCTCCTAAATGGTAGGTAGTTGGATAAAAAGGGTCGACACACTATGCCTGCAGTGCTGGATACGATTGCGAAGCCGAGCGAGAACCGGGAAACCGGCTGGGTGAATCGCCTGTTCAACCGCGAGGGGTACACTCCGGAGTATCAGGAACTGAAATTCACGCTGCACCGGAAGCTGCTTGACCGGATCAACCTCGAGGCGCTTTCCTCGATGGCGGGCGAACGAGTCCGGGCGGAGATCCGGGCGGCCGTGGCCAAGCTGGTGGAAGAAGAGAAGACCCCGCTCAGCCTGGTGGAGAAGGACCGGGTCATCGAGGAGATCCTGGACGAAGTCTTCGGCCTCGGCCCGCTGGAGCCCCTGCTGCAGGATCCGACGGTGTCCGACATCCTGGTGACGACGCCCAAACTGGTCTACGTGGAGCGTGGGGGCAAACTCTACCGCACCCCGGTGGAGTTCAAGGACGATGCCCACCTGCTGCGCATCATCGAAAAAGTGGTCTCGCGGGTGGGCCGCCGGGTGGACGAATCGTCGCCGCTGGTGGATGCGCGCCTGCCGGACGGCTCGCGCGTGAACGCGGCTATCCCACCGGTGGCGGTGGACGGACCCTTGCTTTCCATCCGGCGCTTCGGGCGCCACGGGCTGAAAGGCGAGGACCTGGTGGCCAAACTGGCCATGACCGAGGGCATGCTGGAGCTGCTGAAGTCCTGCGTCAAGGCGCGGCTGAACATTCTGATCTGCGGAGGAACCGGCGCCGGCAAGACCACGCTGCTCAACGCGCTCTCCTCCTACATCCCCGAAGACGAGCGCATCGTGACCATAGAAGACGCGGCCGAATTGAAACTGCAGCAGACGCACGTGGCGCGCCTGGAAACCCGTCCGGCCAACGTGGAGGGAACGGGCGCGATTCACATCCGCCAACTGGTCATCAACGCTCTCCGTATGCGGCCGGACCGGATTATCGTCGGCGAGGTTCGCGCGGACGAAGCGCTGGACATGCTGCAGGCCATGAATACCGGTCATGACGGTTCGCTGACCACCATCCACGCCAATACTCCCCGCGACGGCCTGGGGCGTCTGGAGGTCATGGTGGGGATGGCCAACGCCAACATGGGAATTCGCTCGATCCGCCAGCAGATTGCATCGGCTGTAAACCTGTTCGTGCAAGTGGCGCGCTTCAGCGACGGAACCCGCCGCATCACGCACGTCACCGAGGTGGTGGGGATGGAACAGGACATCATCACCCTGCAAGACATCTTCCTGTTCGAGAAGACCGGCATTACGGAGTCCGGCCGGGTGCTGGGGCGGTTTCGCGCCACCGGCATCCGTCCCAAGTTCTACGACCGGCTCAAGGCCTGCGGCATCACGCTCGCGCCGCAGTTGTTCCAGACCGTGGTGGAGATCAGTTAATGGTTGGAATCCTGGCCTCCTTCATCGTAGTCTTCGCGCTCATCCTGATGGCCGTGAGCGTGGGGTTGAAGTTCTTCGACGCGCGGCGCAAGAGCCAGATGGTCAACATGCTGCAAACGGCCGCCGGCGAGTCCGTGGTGGCGATTACCAGCCTGTTGAAGGAGATCGAGCCGGAGAATCCGGGCGGCCTCAAGCAACTGGTTTCTTCGCTGCATTTTGCGCGCCACGCGCAAGTGCAGATCATGCAGGCGGGCCTGACGTGGTCGTCCACACGGCTGGTCTCGATCATGGGTATTCTGGCGATCGCCGGTTTTGTGGTGGGCTTTGTGTTGCCGGCGCCCGTGGGTGGGTTCATTGTATCGGTTGTGCTGGCGGTGCTGCTGGGGGCGGCGCCCTATCTTTATATCCGCCGAAAGCGCAAGAAGCGGCTGGACACGGTGGAGGAACAATTCCCCGAGGCGCTGGACTTTCTGGCGCGTTCCATGCGGGCCGGCCACGCTTTCACGATCTCGCTCGAGATGCTGGGCGAAGAGGCCCCCGACCCGCTCGGCCAGGAATTCCGAGCGCTGTTCAACGAGCAGAACCTGGGGGCGCCGCTGGATACGGCTCTGCGTAATCTCACCGAGCGGGTGCCCCTGCTGGACGTTCGTTTTTTCACTTCGTCGGTGCTTCTGCAGAAGCAGACCGGGGGCAACCTGAGCGAGATTCTGCAGCGGCTGGCTTACGTCATCCGGGAACGGTTCCGGCTGAAGGGCCAAGTGAAGGCCGCCAGCGCGCACGGCCGGCTGACGGCCACCATTCTGACGGTGCTGCCGATTGCCACGATGGTCGGCATGCTGGTGGTGGCGCCGGGTTACCTGCAAGGCATGGCCGCAGATCCCGACGGCCAGAAGCTGATCGTCGGCGCCGTCATAGCGCAGATCCTGGGCAACATCTGCATCAAGAAGATCATCAACATCAAAGTTTGACAAAGACTGCGGTTTGACATGGAACATCCGATCTTACTTTCGGCCTTTACATTCCTGGCGCTGATGGTCCTGATGACCTGGGTGAGCTACCGGCTGTTTTACAAACAGGGCCGCTACCTGAAGCAGCAGCTCGGAGCCCCGGTGATCACGGGCCAGTTCGGCACCATGATGGGCGCGGATGGCGAGAGCGAATCGAGCACCCTGGTGACGTTTCTGCACCAGCTCGGGTCGAAGGTGCCATCGTCGGAAGCGGAAGTGGCGGAACTGCGCGCGCACCTGATCCGGGCGGGCTTCCGCTCGGATAATGCCATGCCGGTCTTCTACGGCGTGCGGATTATCAGCACGCTGATGATGCTGGTTTTTTGCCTGATGATGTCGGGCAGAATGCCGCCGAACCCGATGTTCAACATCGTGGTGATGGTGTTCGGCTGCGCCCTGGGATGGGTTCTCCCGAAAATGTTCCTGGAGAAGAAGGCCAAGCGGCGACAGGAGACGCTGCGCCTGTCGCTGCCGGATGCGCTGGACCTGATGGTGGTTTCGGTGGAGGCCGGCCTGGGATTGGACATGGCGATCCAGCACGTAGCCCGCGAGTTACAGAACAGCCACCCACAACTCAGTGAGGAGTTATCGCTGGTGACGCTGGAGATGCGCGCCGGCAAGCGCCGTTCCGACGCCCTGCGCAACCTGGCCGAACGAACCGGCGAAGGGGAGCTGCGGAAGCTGGTCGCCATCCTGATTCAGAGCGACCGCTTCGGTACGAGCATGGGCGACTCCCTGCGGACCCATTCGGACTACCTGCGCACGCGGCGGCGGCAGGAAGCCGAAGAGCGGGCCGGGAAAGTGGGAGTAAAACTGGTTTTCCCGATTTTCTTTTTCATTTTGCCGTCGATGCTGATCGTCGCGGCAGGTCCTGGCCTGTTACAGGTGTTCAAGCAACTGTTCCCAATGATGAGACAACTCGGTGGTCAGTAAAGGAGAAACAAACGATGAGTACATTGATGCAAGGTCTGATTTGGCTAGGCGCCGGCGGCGTCCTGTTCGTCTTCCTGAAAAGGCGGCGGAGCCGGCGAGCGCAGCACTAAGAAGGGAGAAGTCAGAAGTCGGAATGGCTTCGGCGTACCATTCGGCAGCCGGAGCATGCCTTAAGGAGTAGAGAATGGAACTCGCAATTCAGGGATCGATCTGGCTGGCTGCGGGTGTGACACTGGTCATGCTGCTATCGCGCCGGCGCAAAAGGCGGCCGGTGCGATGATTCCGGCCGGACAGAGGCTGGCGCGGGACATCGCGCAGTGACGGATGCTCCCGCCAGCCCGGACTTTTCTTTCCATGTCTCTGGACTTTTCCATGTCGCCCGACCCTTCCGGGTTAATCGATACCCTCCTCAGCAATCAGAATCCGGATGGCGGATGGCCATATTGCTCGCCAAACGCGAGTTGCTCGCCAAACGCGAGTTGCTCGCCAAACGCGAGTTGCTCGCCCCAACCCGCATTTCTCGCACAGCGCCGGCCGATGTGGCGCAGGCACTCGTGCCTGCTGCGTCGAGACTCGTCTCGACGCCTTTCCGCGGCGGTGACACGGTATCGAAGGCAAGCGTCGGCATGAGTGCCGACGGGCCCAGAGGGCACCCCGGCATGAGTGCCTGCGCCACGACTCCGCAACGGAACATTGGTGAGAAGCGTGAGCCGGGCGCGGGTCGCTCGCTCAGAGCGAATGTTCGAGGACGCTCGTGGACCGAGCCGACGGCGTACGCGGCGCTGGCCTTGCTTGCGGCAGGGGAGACCGGAGCCGCGCGCAAAGGCCTCGAATGGATTCGGTCGGCGGAGCGGCCGGACGGGGGTTGGCCGCCGCAGATCGGCATCGACGAGAGCACGTGGGTGACCGCAGTGGTTGCCTTGCTGCCTCCCGCAGATTTGGGGCCCGCGGTCCACGCGCGCGCCATCGCGTGGCTGTTGGCGACCTGCGGCAAAGAGTCCAGTTTCGACTATCGGCTGCGCCAGTGGCTTCTCGGAAATTCGAGGCCGGCCGACCAGCAGTTCGCAGGGTGGCCCTGGGTGCCGGGCGCCGCCGCGTGGGTGGGGCCGACCTCGCTAGCCATTCTGGCGCTCGAGAAAGAGTCCCGGCGCAGGCCATCGCCGGAGATTCAGAAGCGCATCGAAAGCGGCCGCCGGTTCCTGCTGGCCCGCATGTGCGGGGAAGGCGGCTGGAATCACGGGTCGTCGCGTGCCGCGGGGTACGAATCGCGTCCCTACCCCGAAACCACGGGAATGGCGCTGGCGGCTCTGCGGGGAGTGGTGGGCCCCAAGGTCGATCGCGCCCTGGCGGTGGCCAGGGGCTTTCTCGACGAGTGCCGCTCGGCGGACGCGTTGAACTGGCTGCGGCTTGGCCTGCTGACCCATGGACGGTTGCCAGAGGGCTTCTGTCCGCCCCCCCGGTTGGCCTATCGCACCCTTCCCGAGGCATCGCTCGCTCTGCTTGTGGGCGGCGGCCCGAGAGGGCGCGAGTTCTTTTGGGGTTGAGGGGTTATTGGGCTGAGCCGTTTTTTGAGAAATCGATTCATGGAAACGAAATTCACCAGGCGCGAGTGGTTGGCCGCAGCGGGAAGCGCCGCCATGCTTGCCGGCTGCGGCAAGAGCGTGCCCATGGTTCCGTCCACGGTTTCGATTGTCCGCGCGCCCGCGTACGACCAGCGGATTTACGAAACCATGCGGCGCATTCTCGAAGATCACCGGGTGGATGTGCGCGGCCGCACCGTGGTGCTCAAGCCCAACCTGGTGGAATTCGAGCCGCAGAGCAGCATCAATACCCACCCGATTCTGGTCCACGCCGCCTGGGAAGCGTTTCAGGCCATGGGCGCATCCAGCGTCCGGATCGGGGAAGGGCCGGGTCACCGGCGGAACACGCTGGACCTGGCAGACGCCGCCGGGTATTTCCAGATCGTTCCGCATTTCGAGGACCTCTTCGTAGACCTCAACCTGGACGACGTCACTCGCATACGTCCCAGCCGGCAGTTCTCACGCCTGGAGAAACTCTATCTTCCCGACACGGTCTTGGGCGCCGATCTGCTGGTCTCCATGCCCAAGATGAAGACGCATCACTGGACGGGCGCCACGCTGGCGATGAAGAACCTTTTCGGAGTGGTGCCCAGCGGTGTTTACGGGTGGCCGAAGAACCCGCTTCATTGGGCCGGCATCGAAGAATGCATTGCCGACCTGCATGCGGCTTTTCCGAGGCAGTTTGCCATTGTCGACGGGATCGTCGGGATGGAAGGCGACGGGCCCATCCAAGGCGTCCCCAAGCCCGTGGGGGTCCTGGTAGCCGGGCATGACCCGGTGGCGGTGGATGCGACGTGCTGCCGGATCATGCAGATCGATCCGTACCAGATCGGCTATCTGCGGCTGGCCTCGGGAGAAGCGAACTCCCACATGCTGGAACAGAATATCCGGCAGACCGGCGAGAATATCGCCGATGTGGCGACGCCCTTTGTCTTGCCCGCCACGGTGGCGGGCGTGGGTCTGAGGAGGAGTTGATGGGAGCAAGAGACTGGCTTGCCGGCGTATCCGGACGGAAGGCCTATGCCCTGGCTTCGCTCCTGCTGCTGGCGCCCTGCTACTGGCAGCCGCGGTTGCAGGCGGGCGATCTTTCCAACCTGATCTACAACGGGTGGCTCTCGGGCCTGCTCGAAGGCGGGCGTGCGCAGGGACTCGAGATCGCCAGCCGATGGACCAATGTCCTCTTCGACTTCATCCTGCGCGGGTTGTTCCGGGCCCTGGGTCCGGAGGCGGCGCAACGCATCTCGGTTTCCATCGCCGTTTTGACCTTCGCCTGGGGAGCCTTCGCATTCGTGTCGGTGGTCTCGGGCAAGCGGGCCTGGTACCTGATGCCGTCGATCGCCATGCTGGCATACGGCTGGGTCTTCCGCATGGGTTTCTTCGATTTCTACCTGAGCCTGGGGCTGTGTTTCTGGGGCATGGCGGTGGCTTGGGACCCGAAGCCGTGGCGTGTGGCAGCCGCACTGCCGATTTTTCTCCTGGCGTACTTCTCGCATGCGCTGCCGGTGGTCTGGATGTTGGGCCTGCTGAGCTACGTTTCGCTCGCCCGGCCGCTCACCCCCAAGCGACGCGCTTTGCTGACCGCCAACTTCGTGCTGGCGATGGTGGTCTGTAACCTGCTGGTCGCGCACCTGATGTTCATTGAAGGGGCACTCGCGCCGACGGCCGCTGCCTCAGGAGTCGAACTCGCGGTGTTCGGTCCGAAGTACTACGCGGTCCTGGCAGGATTGGCCGCGGTTTGGGGCGTGCTCTTTGCGGGGCTGATCCGCGGGTCCGGAGCGCGCCAGGTGGTGACGGGCATCCCGTTCCAGGTTTGCCTGGTGGCCGCCTCGGCGGTGATCGCTATGCCCATCACGTTGATGATCCCGGGCTTCTATCTGGCGTTGAGTTATGTGGGCGAGCGCATGTCGCTAGGCGTGGCTGTATGCGTTTGCGCGCTGTTAGGCGCGGTGCGGCCGCGCCTGGTGGAGCGCTGGGCGCTGGTGGCCGTGGCGCTGGCTTTCTTTGCCCTGGTCTACCGCGACCAGCGCGCGTTGAATTCCCGGGAAGACCAGATGCAGAATGTAGTGGCGCGCTGCGGCTTCGCAGCGAGCTTTCAGCGGTCGGCTTTCAGCGATCGGCTACCGCCGGCGTTACCGAGTGAGGTGAAGCATGCAGAATGAGTTGCTGGACAATTCCGGAAGGGAGAATGCGGCGCCGTGGGTGCGCATCGCGCTCAGCGGCTTGCTGGTGGCCGGCCTGATCCTGATGTCGTCGTGGCTGTTTCGGGGGTGAAGGCTCACCGCATCGTCATGTGGCCCGGCGACACCAGGAGCACCATCAGGTTCCACACCACCAGGCCGGCGTACCAATACGAGACCCAGCGGATCAGGTGACCTTTCTTGGCCGCGACACACACTCCGCCCAGCGCCAGGGCGAAGAGCTTGGAGATGGTTACTCCCACTGCCGGACCTGCATGCATCAGCACGCGGATAAAGGGGCTCACCTCTACCGCACCTAACCGGAACCCCACCAGCGTGGTGAGCAGATCCAACAACTGGAGATAAAGGAAGACTTGAATGATACCCATGCAACTTTTCCTGGTAACTCTATCGGCGCTTTCCTGTAAACATTGTAGCCGCAACAGGCAGACAAAAAAGAGCAAAAATGTACCACTTGTACTGGAAGGGGCGCCTGGTCCTGGTACTGAAACGCACTTTGGGCAGGGCTTAGGCACGGTCTGCTAAATTGGTGATCAATGCTTCCATCTCCCGGCAATGCGTACCTGATCCTGGAAGGCTCAGGGCGCCGCTACCCGTTGGCCGACGGACAGTCGTGGGCCATCGGGCGGGGTGACGGGTGCGCGGTCATGCTGGACAGCCGTTCGGTGTCGCGCCTGCATGCCCTGATCCAGCGGCGGGACGGCGGCGATTTCTGCCTGGTGGATCTGGGCAGCCGCAACGGATCGTTCGTGAACAACCGCCGGGTGGCCGTTCCGGTGGTGCTGAACGACAAGGACTCGATGGTGTTTGGCGATCAGCAACTGCAGTTCCGCAACTCGGCGCCGGCCTCCGGGATTACCGCGCCGTCGACCGATACGCGCAATGCTCCCACCACGTCGCTGCAAACCCGGAGCCTGGCAACCATCATGGTGGTGGACATCCGCGACTTCACCCCCCTGGCGCGCAAACTGTCCGGAGACCTGCTGTCCCAGACCATCGGGACCTGGTTTCTAAAGGTGGGACAAGTAACCCAGAGAATGGGGAGCTGGGCGCAGAAGTACATCGGGGACGCGGTGATGGCCGTGTGGGTGCATGATGACGTGTCGCACTTGCAGGCCGACCTGCTGCGTACCCTGCGCGCCGTCCACGAGATCAATATGGCTACCGCCGAGATCAGCAATACGCTGCCCTTGCCCGGGCCATTGCGCATCGGTGCGGGCGTGAATACGGGCCCGGCCATCATCGGCGGCACCGAGTACACGGCGCTCGGAGACACGGTCAATGCGGCCTTCCGGCTGGAGGCCGCCACCAAGGGGATCGGTCTCGGAGTGGCCCTGGGCGAAAGGACCTTTACGGAGCTGGCGCTGCCCGCGCCCTCGCCATTCGTGCGGCGCGAGGTGGAGTTGAAAGGCTACGAGGCGCTGTCGGTTGCGTGGGCCATCTCGTTCGTGGAGCTGGAGAAATTCCTGCGGGGCACAGGGGAGTAGAGGACCATGGGGGCGTCTCTGGCGGCAGAAACTTTGTGGGTCGAGGAGCGCCGGCCGAGACCGCGGCAGGCTGAAGCCCAATGCCACCTACTTTGAATCCGACGGCCATTCTGCACAAATAATACTGCAACACTCTCAAGCCTTCGCAGCCTGCGACGATTCGGTGGGGCGGGCCCTCCGGCCCGCAGCCGCCCCCCTTTGGTCGGCCTTTGGTTGGGTAAGAACTTACCTCACAAATCACACGCCGGCCGATAGGGTTGAGGGTGGCGTGACAGGCCAAGGGGAGGCGCGCTTCTATGGTTTTCTCGGGGAGGTGCGCCTGCCAAGCGAGGGGCCACTCGGTCCAGGCGGGAGCGGCGGCCCGTTCCGCTCTTTGATCTTGTCCCCGAGGCCGCGCCGACGACGCGGACCCTTCGTCTGTTCTCTGGCGAGCTTCCGCACCGCCTCTTGTTCCATGAGCGCAGATTTTGATGCGGTTAGCACCTTGCGGAATGCCATATCCAAACGTTCGGCGGAGATGCCGCCTTCAGGAAAATTGATCGGCGGGGGCGTTCTCATGTGTCTACATGATAACGCTGTTCGGGCGTGGTAGAATGCGCGTTCGATCATTTTATGCCGGCATCGGAAGGTACGGAGTTTCCCCCGCTCTGGCCCCCAGGCTTCCACGCAGTGGCTCTGGCAGAGATTCAGGCGCGGTGCGTAGATGAGTTCGACCTCTCCACGAAACGGAAGCCGCTCATGGAGGCCTTTCGGGTTGTGCTCGACTGCCTCATTGCGGCGGGCGTCACGTGCGAGATTTGGCTTGATGGCAGCTTCGTCACGGCACAGATAAACCCGAAGGATATCGACTTCATCGCCGTGGTTGATTCTCGCCTGTACGACCAAGGAACGGCAGAGCTGCGCGGTGCACTAGACGCGCTGGTGGATGGAAAATTGTGGGAGGTGCCGATGTGCTGCGACACGAATGTGGTATACATCGATCCGCCGGAATACGCCAGCGCGTTAAATGTGCTCTCATACTGGGAGCGCCGTTTTGGTTTCAGCCGGATTGAAGGCACCCCGAAGGGAATCCTGACGATTAAGATTATGCCGCCGCAACCTAAGCCTATGGCAGATAAGGAGACGACAAAAGGCGACAAGCAAACCAGAAAAGAAGAGCCGTCGAAACCCCGGGGTGAATCCGCATGAGCGCATTGATTGCAATATTCGCATTAGCGCATTGATTGCAATCCAAGACCAACTTCGGCACGTGGATGAATTGATTGCGCGATTAGAGCGGGCCACGGTTGAGCATCCCCGCCCGTCCATTACCGCCAATATCCATGCACTGGAAAAAGAGAGGCGTACCTTACAGGCGGATTTTGATCGTATCGCCACCGAAACCGAGATCGACGTGTACAGGTACCGCATCCTAACTCCCGAGCAAAGAGCAACGCTTAACGGGTTGACGGGAGCGTGGCGCGAATTCCAGAACCTTTTAGCTGTTGTCTATGACTCCCTCAGGCGGGGAGGCTCAAAAAAGAAGAGCGGCAAAACCAAAAGAACCCCTCCGGACGTGACGCAAATTGAACTCGGTTTCGGTTAC
>OMOG01000352.1:15368-22334 GCA_900290305.1 Candidatus Sulfopaludibacter sp. SbA4 | reverse complement strand
GGGGCTGTCAAGAGGACATTTCTACTTTGCCAAAAGGGGACATTATCACTTTGCCGCCACAGGTGCTGCGACGCCGCGGAGTCCCCGGGCGGTTCATTTTCAGCGCCACGTCCGGAGCAAGCCCTCTTTCCGGGCTCCGTGATCCGGAAACACGAGCCGCCTGCCGATCGGGTATACTTGGCTAATCTCTCATATGCCTCTCTCCGCTGGAACCCGCTTGGGACCGTACGAGATTCTTTCCCCGCTCGGCGCCGGCGGGATGGGCGAAGTCTGGAAGGCCCGCGATACGCGCCTCGACCGCACGGTCGCCGTCAAAGTCTCCGGAGCGGAGTTCAGCGAGCGCTTCGATCGCGAAGCGCGCGCCGTCGCTGCGTTGAACCATACCAATATCTGCCAGCTCTACGACGTCGGTCCGAACTACCTGGTGATGGAGCACATCGAGGGCAAGCCGCTGGCCGGACCGCTGCCGCTCGATCAGGCCCTCCAGTTCGCCATCCAGATTGCCGAAGCGCTCGATGCCGCGCACCAGAAGGGCATCGTTCACCGCGATCTGAAACCCGCCAACATCATGGTCACCAAGGCGGGAGTGAAGCTCCTCGATTTCGGCCTGGCGAAGATGAGCGCGTCCGCCGAAGCGGGCGCCGCCGGCGCCACCCAGACCATCGCCTTGACCAGGGAAAACACCATCCTCGGCACCCTGCAGTACATGGCGCCGGAACAACTCGAGGCTCGGGAGGCCGACGCGCGCGCGGACATCTTCGCCTTCGGCACCGTGCTTTATGAAATGCTCACCGGGCGCAAGGCATTCGAAGGCGGCAGCCAGGCCAGCCTGATCTCGGCGATTATGACCCGCGAGCCGCCCTCGGTATCCGGTCTCGCGCCCGCCGCGCTGGATCACATCATACGCCGCTGCCTCGCCAAAGATCCTGCCGACCGCTGGCAGACGGCCAGGGACCTGGCGATGGAGCTGCGCTGGATTCGCGACGGCGGCTCGCCGGCCGCGGATGCCCCGGCGCCGCCGCGGCGCAAGCTTCGCGACCGTCTCCTCTGGGCGGGAGCCGCTCTCTCCACCGCGGCCGCCCTGGCATTCGGATTCCTGCTCTTGCGGCAGGAAAAACCCACGCCCGCTCCGGTCCGCTTTACCGTCAATTCCCCCGAGAACGGCTCCATGCCGTTGTTCGGTCCGGTGCTGGTTTCGCCGGACGGCCAATCGGTGGTCTTCGTGGCCCGGGACCCTGCCAGCCAGCGCTATGGCATGTATCTGCATAGCCTGGTTACGGGAACCACCAGGGCTTTGCGCGTGATCGAAGACATCAACGGGATCTACTGGTCGTTTGACAGCCGTTCGCTTCTTCTCAACCGCCCCGGCGCTTTGTGGAAGATGGACCTCAACACCAGTTCACCGGAGCAGTTGCCATTCGCGGGAGGCTATTCTTCCTGGGGACCGGAAGGCATTGTGACCGTGACACGAGCGGGCCTGCAGTTGTTTCGTCCCGACGCCTCCAGTACGCGATGGATCAAGAAGCGGGACGACAAGGATCCTCTCGTTTATTCTTACCCGACCCTGATTCCGGGTGGCCGCTGGGTGATCTACAACACATTCCGGGCCGGCGACGGGCCCAGCGCCGGTGAGTCGATCCACCTCGCCTCTCTGGACGGCAAGGTGGACCGGCAGATCTTCACCACGGAGCGCGCCGCCGTATATGCCGGGCCGGGCTACCTGCTGTACCTGCGCAGCGACACGTTAATGGCCCAAGCCATTGATCCGGATAGCGGCAATTTGCGCGGCGGCCCCACGCCGGTTGCCAGTCCCATCGAGTACAACCCCACCTCGATTGATCCCGGCGCCTTTTCGGCCTCCGCCAATGGCGTACTGGTATTTCGCCGGGGCGGCGCCGTTGCCGAAGATCGTTTGGTATGGTTCGACCGCCCCGGTAAGAGCCTGGGCACGCTCGGCGGTGTGGCGGACTATTCCAATCCCGCGCTGTCACCCGACGGCAACCGCCTCGCCATTGGGATTCGCGACCCCTCGACGGCCAAGCGCGACGTCTGGATTCTCGACCTGGTGCGGGACACAACCTCGCGGCTCACCTTCGATCCGGCCGACGATTTCAATCCGGTCTGGTCTCCGGACGGTGCGCGTGTGGCCTTCACCTCCGACCGCCGGGGTCACCGCGACGTGTACGTCAAGAATGCCTCCGGAACCGGCGAGGACGAACTGCTGCTCTCATCGGCGCTCGCCAAAAACGTGGAGGACTGGTCGCGGGACGGGCGCTGGATTGTATTTAATGAAAGCGTTCCGGGCAACGCAAACGATGTGGTAGCCATCTCCCCGGAGACCCGGAAGACGCAAGACTTCCTGCGTACGAAGTTCACCGAAGATCATGCCCGATTTTCGCCGGACGGTAAATGGATGGCTTACCAGTCCAATGAATCGGGTCGCGCCGAGGTGTACATTCAGGCATTTCCGCCTTCCGGCGGGAAATGGCAGATCTCCAGCTCCGGCGGCATGGAGCCGCAGTGGCGGGCCGACGGCAAGGAGCTTTTCTACACCACGCTCCTGGACCCGGCCCGGATCATGGCAGTGGATATTGCATCGGCCAATGGATCCATCCAGGCCGGCCTCCCGCACGTGCTCTTCGAGGTGCGGCTGCCGCTCGGATCCTTGCGGAACCGGTTTGTGGCGACCCGCGACGGCAAGAAGTTCCTGGCTATTGTGCCGCCCGAGCAAAAGTCCGTCAACAACTTCACGGTGATCCTCAACTGGCCCTCGCTGGTGAAAAAGCAGTAACGCCAGGCCGGGCCGGCGGATAGGGTATCCTGTAAGTACCACCTTGAAAATCGGTTTTGTCAGTCTTGGGTGTCCCAAGAATCTCGTCGATAGCGAAGTGATGATGGGCCAGCTCGTCGCCAAAGGCCACGAACTGACTCCGCATCCCGATCAGGCCGACGTGTTGGTGGTCAACACCTGCAGCTTCATCGACCCCGCCAAGAAGGAATCGGTCGACACCATCCTCGAAATGGCCGAGTACAAAAAGGTCGGCCGCGCCCAGAAGCTGATCGTGGCTGGCTGCCTGGTCGAGCGCTACCGCGGCGATATCCGCAAAGAACTTCCCGAAGTCGATGCGCTCATCGGCACCAACGAGCTGGACAGCATCGTGGCCCTCTGCGAGGGGATGTCCGAAGGAATCGACGCGCCGCCTGCGCTCACCCCGTACCTCTATCACGATCTCACCCCGCGCGTGCTGGCCACCCCCCGCCATTTCGCGTACGTCAAGATCGCCGAAGGCTGCGACCACCCCTGCACCTTCTGCGTCATCCCGCAGTACCGCGGCAAATTCCGCAGCCGTCGCTTCGAATCCGTGATCTCCGAAGCCACCCGCCTCTTCCAGCAAGGCGTCCGCGAAATCAACCTCATCGGTCAGGACACCACCTGTTACGGCGAAGACCTGGGACTCGTAGACGGCCTGCCGCTCCTCCTCGAACGGCTGGCGCAGATTGAAACGCCGCGCGAGAAGTGGATTCGCTTCCTCTACGCCTACCCCAACAAGGTCACGCAGAAACTGCTCGACACCATGGCCGCGCACCAGGCCCTCGTGAAGTACATCGACATGCCGTTGCAGCACTCCAGCGCGCGCGTGCTGAAGCGCATGAAGCGCGGGGCCTCGGGCGACATTTTCCTGCGGCTCATCGAGCGCATCCGCCGCACCATTCCGGGTGTGGCCATCCGCACCAGCTTCATCGTGGGCTTCCCCGGCGAGACGGCGGAGGATTTCGACGAGTTGTGCCGGTTCGTGGAGGCCGCGAAGTTCGACAACCTGGGCGTCTTCACGTACTCCGACGAGGACACCAGCGCCAGTTACGCCCTCGATGGCAAAGTGGATGGCCGCACCATCCAGAACCGCAAGCGCCGCCTCATGGCCATCCAGCGGAAGATCGCGCGGGCACGCAATCGCGCGTCGATCGGGATGGAAGCGCCGGTGCTGGTGGAAGGCCCTTCGCAGGAGACCGACCTGTTGTGGGAAGCGCGCATGCCCACGCAGGCGCCGGAGATCGACGGCGTGACGCTGGTCAACGATTTCGAAGGCGCCGAGCCGCAGGCGGGCGAAATGCGCCGCCTGCGCGTCACCTCGAAGGCGCCGAGCCGCAGGCGGGCGAAATGCGCCGCCTGCGCGTCACCGAAGCCCACGATTACGATGTCGTCGGGACGCTGCTGGCGGCCACCGAGCCGGCGCCCCGGTTCGCGCCCGCGCCGCTCATCAACATCGCGGTATGAAGTGCCCGATCTGCAAGAAAGAAGTCGCCCTGGGCGATCCCGATTTTCCCTTCTGCAGTGAGCGCTGCCGCCTGGTCGACCTGGGCAACTGGGCCACCGAGAAGTACAAGATCCCGTCTCCCAAGCCCCTGGATGACGACCCGGAAGGTGTGGAATGACTCTGACTTTCGAAGAGTTCGAACAGTTGCCCGGCGAACCGGGCAAGATGGAGCTATTGGACGGAGAACTGATTCGCTTGCCACCCGCGATGAGAAGAGACTCGCGGATCGCCCATCGGCTTTACGACATGCTCATGACTCCGGTGGATCAGGCAGGCCCGGCTGCAGGACTGGGCGAAGTCTATATGGGGATGGGCTTCAAGATCGGACTGCGCGACTGGCTCCAGCCGCATGTAAGCATCGAGCATGCCGATCAGCCCGGGGACGAATATAGCGAAGGCGCCCCCGCCCTGGCTGTCGAGATCATTTCCAAGTCCAATACCGCCGAACAGGTGGAATACAAGGTACAGACCTATCTGGCCAACGGCGGCATCGAGGTATGGGTGATGTATTCCAAGACCCGCTCCGCCTGGGTATTCCGCCAGGGACACGCCGAAGAATTTCGCGATGTGCTGCGCTCGGAAATCATCCCCGGGCTGCGAATCGATCTCGGGGCGCTCTTCGCATAGAATAGTGCCGTGGATCGAAGAGACCTGCAGGCGCTCTCCAGAATCCGGATGAACGAGGCCAAAGGGCTGCTGGGCCTGGGCCTGTACGATGGCGCTTATTATCTGGCGGGCTACGCCGTAGAATGTGCATTGAAGGCGTGTATTGCAAAGGAGACCAAAAGGCACGAGTTTCCGGACAGACGGAAGGTCGATGCGAGCCACACACATGAACTTCGAGAACTCGTCAGGCTGGCCAAGCTTGAAGAATCGTTCGAGGACCGGGCAGCAGAAGATCTGGAATTCAGCCACAACTGGGGTAAAGTGAAAGTATGGTCGGAACAGAGCCGCTATCGCCGGCATAGCCCTCAAGCAGCCAAGGATCTTGTAGAGGCGGTCTGCAATCGGAGGCACGGAATTATCGCATGGCTAAAGCTACATTGGTAAGTATCGATCTCGATAGGGCAGCAGAAGTTCTCAAGATTCTCGATGACGCTCAACTGCAAATAAAAGTGGCCGTATGGCTTTTCTCGCCCGACCATGAGGATTGGTTCCTGGTGCTGGCTTCTCGTCAATTGGACGGGTCGAAAGATGCGTATCGGGTGGTTGACGAAGCGCTTCGCAAAGCGGGTTACCCGATCCACAAAACGCCGTCCATCATGATTCTGCGTATGAACGACCCCTTAATCCGCGACCTGCGCCGGCAATTCAGCAAGACAAAGAACGTCGAAGGCATGCGGCTGCGGCAAATGATCGGCGACTGGTTCGTCGAAGACGCCTTTGTCTATCGAATTTCTTAAGCCCGGAGAGCCCGAACTGCTTGGTGGGGCAGGCGTTTTCGCCTGCCAACATGACTACGGCCATAAATCTCCTGCGGCACGCTGACCGACCCCGCCTCCTGCCAGTTCGAGTTCTCCGTGCTGTTGCGCGCCGCAAGGTAGAACACCTGGTTGCCCGCGAAGCCCTGGCTGAACGTCATCGAGAGAGTCAGCGTCAGCGTGTTGCCGCTGCGGCTCACTGAGCTTCCCGCTCCGTTAATCGTACACTGGCTGTTCGAGATGCTCCCGCTCGATGGCAACACCAGCCCTTGATAGGGTCCCGCCGCATCGCCCGCATCATCCACCAGCAATACGGAATTGCTGCTCAACACGAAGGCCAAAAAGCACGCGTGACGGCCGTCGATGGCGCTGTTGACCAGGATATTCTCCACGCTGTTCGCGTCCTGGAACCCTCCGGTATCGGCGAACGTGAACGTGTAGACCGTNNGTCCCCAGCGCCTGCCAGTTCGAGTTGGCGCCGGACTGGTCGCCCGCCGACAGATAGATCACCTTGTCGCCCGCAAAGCCCGCGCTGAACGTGATGTTCAAACTCAGCGTGAGCGTGTTGCCGCTTCCTGAAGCCGATCCGCTGACCGTGCACTGGCTGTTTGCGACCGTACCGCTCCCCGGCAACGTCGTGCCGGAGTACGGACCGCCCGCATCGCCGGCGTCATCCACCAGGTCGAGCGCGCCCGAGTTGGCGCCCGAGGGGACGAAAGCGATATAGCAGGCGTGCCGCCCGTCGAGAGCATTGTTGATCAGCACATCCACCACGTGCAGATTCAGGAAGCCGGCCGAGTCGCTGAAAGTGAACGCCATGGTAGTGCTGCTCCCGCTGCCCGAGCCGACACTGTCGCCCCCGGCGCCCGGCACGCCCGCCGCTGCGGTGACTGTGATCGCGCCCGAGGTTCCCGTGAGAGAGGACACCGCGCTATCGGTAGCCGTGATGGTTTGCGTTCCGGCGGTGTGGAGCGTCACCGGAAACATCCCGACGCCGCTCGCCAGCGTGGCATCGGCGGGCAATGCCGCGGCGGGATCGCTGCTGGTGAAATGGACCGTTCCGGAGTAGCCCGTTGCAGGGCTGTTATTCGGATCCAAAGCCGTGACCGTGAAATTAAAGGCGCTGCCGGCGATTGCCATAGCAGGGGCGGAGATGGAAAAGTGGTTGGCCACGTTTTGCACGAGCACCCAGGCCGCTCCCACGCCGCCGTTGTCGCCGGGGCGTCCGA
>OMOG01000352.1:0-15358 GCA_900290305.1 Candidatus Sulfopaludibacter sp. SbA4 | reverse complement strand
GCTCCCACGCCGCCGTTGTCGCCGGGGCCTCCGAGAGCGGCCGTGCTCGCATCGCCGGAAAGCGCCACTCCTCTTCCTTCCAGTGGAGCGCCGCCGGTGCTCACGGCGCCGGAGCCGGTGAATTTATCGCCCTGTTGAATCCAGTTTCCGTTGACGCGTTTGAAAACCCATGCCGCTCCCAGGCTGTTGCTGTCCCACGACCGGCCGAAGATCACGGTGTTTCCATCGGCAGAAAGACGGGCGATCAAGGTGTTAGGCACAGAGGGATTGTTGCTGCCGTTTATGTTGCTGCCCACCAGTTTGGCCTGCTGTGTCCATTGCGCGCCGCTGCGAGTGAAAATCCAGACGGCTCCCTGCCCGCCGTTATCGTTCAAGGCAGCCACGGCAGCCGTGTTCCCGTCGAAGGACAGCGCAACACTCACGCCTTGAGTATCGCCTTGAGCGGGACTGGCGCTGAGGGACCCTGTGCCGGCCAGTTTCGCCTGTTCGGTCCAAGTGGTGCCGGAGCGCGTGTACACCCAGGCTGCTCCCATGCAACCGCTATCGCCCGTACCGCCCACCAGGGCGGTATTTCCATCCCCGGACATCGCCACTGACACCCCCTGATGGGAAGGGCATGAGAACGAGGTCACCGTGTCGGAGGCAACGAGCTTGGGGCCTTGTTCGTTCCATACTCCATTGGAGCGCCCAAAAATCCAGGCTGCGCCAAGACCGCCGTTGTCGTTGCTGCCTCCTACGATCGCTGTATTCCCATCGGCGGAAATCCCGTTGGACCCCTGAAGCGAACCGGAATTTCCCGATCCGACCAGTTTGGGGCCCTGCTGAGTCCACTGACCGTTGTTGCGAACGAATACCCAATCGGCGCCGGAATTACCGTTGTCGAGAAACCCGCCCGTTATGAGTGTGTTGCCGTCGGCGGAAACCGCAACCTGGGCTCCCTGCCCCACTCCCTGATTCGTCGGCACTGAATCATTCGCCACCAGCTTGAGTCCTTGTTGAGACCACGTCCCGTTGCTGCGCGTGAATACCCAGGTGGCGCCAATCTGGTTGTTATCGAGCGGGCCGCCGGACACCAGCGTATTCCCGTCCGCGGAAAGGGCAACGGAGTTGCCCTGGTGTGCGGCGTTGGTCGCATCGTTGCCGGCCAGCTTGTTCCCTTGCTGGGCAAACTGCTGGGCGAAAACCACACACGAAAGAGAAATCCAAAAAAGGACTGCTCTGAACGTGTGGGCCATTATTGTATGCCTGCTGGATTGTATACCTGCTGGCCGCAGCGGACTGCGCGCCCGCGGCCGCGCCAGGGCCCAATTCCGGCTGCCGGAAAAATGTCTCGCATCGAATCTCCACCTCCTACGGCACGCTCACCGACCCTGCCGCCTGCCAGTTCGAGTTCCCCGTGCTGTTGCGCGCGGCCAGGTAGAACACCTGGTTGCCGGCGAAGCTCGGGCTGAACGTGATCGAGAGAGTCAGCGTCAAACTATTACCGTTGCGGCTCACTGAGCTTCCCGTTCCGTTGATCGTGCACTGACTGTTCGAGATGCTCCCGCCCGATGGCAGCACCAGCCCCTGATACGGTCCCGCCGCATCGCCCGCATCATCCACCAGCAATACGGAATTGCTGCTCGCCACGAAGGCCAAAAAGCACGCGTGACGCCCATCGATCGCACTGTTCACCAGGATATTCTCCACGCTGTTCGCGTCCTGGAACCCTCCGGTATCGGCGAACGTGAACGTGTAGACCGTAGTACCGAGGCTGTTGGTTCGCGCCGGGCTCATGCCCGTGACCGAAGGGCCGGACACCGCGCCGCCGGGCACGTTCCATGTGGCCAGCGCCTGCCAGTTCGAGTTCGCGCCGCTAGCGTCGCCCGCCGAGAGATAGATCACCTTGTCGCCCGAGAAGCTGGAACTGAAGGTTATGTTCAGTGTCAGAGTGAGCGTGTTGCCGCTGCCGGAAGCCGACCCGCCGACCGTGCACTGGCTGTTTCCGACCGTGCCGCTCCCTGGCAACGTCGTCCCGGAGTACGGCCCGCCCGCATCGCCGGCGTCATCCACCAGATCCAGCGCGCCGGAGTTGGCGCCCGAAGGGACGAAAGCGATATAGCAGGCGTGGCGCCCGTCGAGAGCATTGTTGATCAGCACATCCACCACGTGCAGATTCAGGAAACCGGCCGAATCGCTGAAGGTGAACGCCATCGTGGTGCTGGTGCCGCTGCCCGAGCCGACACTGTCGCCGCCGGCCGTAGGCATGCCGGCCGCTGTGGTGACCGTGATCGCGCCGGAGGTTCCGGTGAGGGAAGAAGTCGCCGTATCGGTTGCCGTAATAGTCTGGCTGCCGGCGGTGTGAAGCGTCGCCTGGAACGTGCGCACGCCGCTCGACAGTGTAGCGTCGGCGGGCAAGGCCGCGGAGGCATCGCTGCTGGTGAAGTGTACGGTGCCGCCGTACGCGCCGAAGGTGTTGTTGTTGGCGTCCAGGGCTGTAACCGTGACGTTGAAGGCCGCTCCGGCGCTGGCGGATGATGGCGCCGAGACGCTGAAGTGCGTGGCGGCCGGCGCCGCAGGGCCGAACACCCACGCCGCACCGGCGGCATTGTTGTCGTTCGATCCACCGACGATGGCAGTCGAGCCATCGGCCGAGAGCGCGACCGCATCGCCTTGACTGGAACGCCCTACCGCACCGCTCCCGACCAGTTTGTTTCCCTTCTGCGTCCATGCGCCGTTCGCGCGCGTGAAGACCCACGCCGCGCCCACGCCGTTGGCATCCCCATTCCCGCCGGAGAGCAGGGTTCCTCCGTCCTGGGAGAGCGCTACCGACGTGCCTTGAAGCGGATTACCGCTTGCCCCGGTGCCCACGATCTGGGGACCCTGCTGCGACCAGGTCCCGTTGGTGCGCGTGTAGATCCATGCCGCTCCCAGATTGGGCTCGAGGAATCCGCCAACCGCTGCGGTGTTCCCGTCGCCCGAGATCGCCACGGAACGGCCTTGTTGGGGGTTCCCTGTGGCATCGTGCGCGGTCAGCTTGGGACCCTGCTGGCTCCACGTGCCATCGGAACCGCGTACGTAGATCCAGGCCGCTCCGATCTGGTTGTTGTCGTAATTGCCACCCACAATGGCCGTGTTCCCGTCGGCGGAAATCCCCACGGAGACGCCCTGTAAGATCCCGAAGGTCGCGGCGATCCCGGTGGCCGAAGCATCGTTACCCGTCAACTTCGGCCCCTGTTGCGTCCACTGGCCGCCCGTCCGTGTGAAAATCCAGGCAGCCCCGGTGCCCCCGCCGTCTCCGGTGCCGCCCACGATGGCCGTGTTCCCGTCGCTCGATATCGCGATGGAGGTTCCGAATCCTGGAGGGTCGTCCGTGTCGTTGGGGACGAGCGTGCCGCCTTGCTGGCTCCACGTCCCATTGCTATTTCGAATGAAGATCCAGGCGCCCCCATTGAGGGCGGAGGCGGTGTTGCCGGTTCCGGCTTCGATGATTGTATTTCCATCGCCGGAAATCGCCGTCACGCCCTGTTGTCCGTTCGACTGGTTGGTAAGCATCTTGTTGCCCTCCTGGCTCCATACGCCGGCGCTCCGCTTGAAGATCCAGAACGCGCCGGAGAAGTTGTTGTCACAAGGGCCGCCAACCACGGCGGTGTTGCCGTCCGCCGAAATCGAAACGGAACTGCCCTGGCAGGCGCCGTTCACGCCGCCGCCGCCCAAGGCGCCGCTGCCCACCAGTTTTGCCTGTTGGGTGTACTGGGCCTGGGCAGAGGAGCCCAAGCCCAAAAGGAAAATCCCGATGGTTCCCGCGAGCCAGGTAATTCTTCTCAAATTCCCTCCTGTAATATATACGCGCAAAAACCAGGCAAACTTCCTCATGCCCGGCGCATCTATGGGATACAGTGGAGTCGGACCGCATGGAAACTCCTCCCAGCCCCCGCGTCAGGCTCGCCACCCTGCTCGCCACCTGGTTCGGCTGCGGCTACTCGCCCTTCGCGCCGGGCACCGTGGGGTCGATTGCCGGGCTGGCCATCGGAATCGTCCTGCACCAGTATGCCGGCTTCACCGGATGGCACTTCCTGCTGCTGGCAGCGGCCGCCTTCTACCCCGCCGTTTGGGCGGCCACCCTCACGGCGCGCACGGTCAATCGGAAAGATCCCTCCATCGTGGTGGTGGACGAGGTGATCGGCCAGTGGATCGCGCTCGCGGGCGCGCATCCGTTCAACTGGATCACCTGCCTGGCGGCGCTCGGGCTCTTCCGGCTCTTCGATATCTGGAAGCCTCCGCCGGTGCGCCAACTGGAAGCGCTGCCCGAAGGTCTGGGCATCAACGCGGATGACGTGATGGCCGGCCTGTATGCCGCACTTGTGTTATTGCTGGCGGGATGGTTCAATCGATAGTAAATGGCTCTCAGGAAATCTTCCGACTCGCGGCCCCAAATCGCTCAGGTCACCCCTCCCGCTGCCATCGCCGGCGGCGAGCTGCAGATTCGAGGGAAGGGCTTCGCGAAACTGGACCGGCCCCGCGTCACCATCGGCGAAGTGGGCGCGCCGGTGATCATCGGCTCGGATTCCTTCGTGATCGCCCGCGTTCCGGATGGCGCTACCGCCGGTGAGCTGGTGATCGAAAGCGGCGACCAGGCCAGCGAATCCTGGGCCTGCGATATCGGTGTGCTGGTGGCCGAGAGCCTGCACCCGGTGGCCAACCCGGCGGTCGACGCCTTCGGCAACATCTACACCACCTTCAGCGGATCGCGCGGCCAAAAGGTTCCAGTGGCGGTCCACAAGATCGACCTGAACTTCAACATGAAGCCGTTCATCAACGAGCTGATGAATGCCACCGGGCTGGCCTTCGACCAGCAGGGGATGCTCTACATCACCAGCCGCTACGATGGCTTCGTCTACCAGGCGACGCCCAACGGCAACATGTCGGTTTACACCGAGGGCATGGGGGTCGCGACCGGCCTCGCGTTCGACCGCCTGCACAATCTGTACGTGGGCGACCGCAGCGGCACAATCTTCAAGATCAGCCCCAGCCGGCAGATCTTCGTCTTCGCCACGCTCGAGCCCTCGCTGGCCGCGTACCACCTGGCGTTCGGTCCGGACGGCTACCTTTACGTCACCGGGCCGACTACCTCGAGCTTCGATTCGGTCCACCGCATTTCGAAGGACGGCGAAGTGGAGGTATTCTATCGCGGCCTGGGGAGGCCCCAGGGCATGGCGTTCGACGAAGAGGGGCGCCTTTACGTGGCCGCCTCCATCTCCGGCCGCAAGGGCGTAGTCCGCATCTATCCCGACCGGCGCGCCGACCTGTTCCTCTCCGGCCCGGGCATCGTGGGCCTGGCGTTCACTCCGTCGCGCGCCATGGTGGTTGCCACCACCAATGCGATTTATCGCGTGGATGTCGGCATCAAGGGCCGGCCGCTGATCTGATGGACGCCGAAATCATCGCAGTGGGGAGCGAGATGCTGACGCCCGAGCGCGTCGATACGAACTCGCTGTATCTCACCGGCGAGTTGAACAAACTCGGTGTCGAGGTGGTGACCAAGTGCGTGATCGGCGACGATCGCGATCGCCTGGCCGACGCCGTGCACCGGGCCTTCTCGCGCACCGGAATCGTCATCCTATCGGGCGGTCTGGGGCCCACAGAGGACGACCTGACCCGCGAGGCCGTGGCCCAGGCGCTCGACCGCAAGCTGGTCTTCCAGCCCGAAATCGCCGACGCGCTGGAGCAGCGTTTCCTGCTCATGAAGCGCAAGATGGCGGAGGTCAACAAGCGGCAGGCCTTCATCATCGAGGGCGCCGCGATTCTTCCCAACGACCGCGGCACGGCGCCCGGACAATGGGTGGAGGAATCGCACGGAGTGGTCATGCTGCTGCCCGGCCCACCGCATGAATTAAAAGCGATGTTCGAACGGCAGTGCCTGCCGCGGCTGGTGCGCATCGTTCCGAAACAGGCGATCCGCACCGTGTTTTATCGCGTGACCGGCATGCCCGAATCGGACCTCGACCAGCTCATCTCCCCGGTCTATAAAAAGTACGAGAATCCCACCACCACCATCCTGGCGGCCAACGGCGACCTGCAGATCCACTTGAGGGCGCGCTGCGCCACCGAAGGCCAGGCCGACGCGCTGCTGGCCGAAGTGGCCGGGCCGATCGAACTGCTGCTGGGAGACCGCCTGTATTCGCGCAACGGCGATCCGCTCGAAGTGGTGGTCGGGGATATGCTGCGCAAGCACCGGGCGACGGTCTCGGTGGCGGAAAGCTGTACCGGCGGCATGCTCGGCGAGCGCTTCACCACGGCGCCCGGAAGCTCCGATTACTTCGTCGGCGGATTCATCACTTACAGCAACAAGATGAAGGTGGAGCTGCTGGGAGTGACTCCGGAAATGCTGGCCGAGTTCGGCGCGGTCAGTAAGGAGACCGCGGAGGCCATGGCGGCGGGCGCTCGCCGCCGTACGGGTTCCACGTATGCGCTTTCGGTGACTGGCGTCGCGGGACCGGACGCGGGTGGAGAGAAGGTTCCCGTCGGCACGGTGTACGTGGGTCTCTCCGATGCGGCCGGTACGCAGGTGGCTCACCGCCAGTTCATCGGCGACCGCCAGCGCATACGGGTATTCACCACCCAGATGGCGCTGGACATGCTACGGCGGAGAATGGCTCAAGTGTAGCTTTCGGCAATCAGCAATCAGCGTTCAGCTCCTGAGCGGGCGACGCTTTCTCGATGCGCCGCGACCACAGTCTAGGATGGCCGCCGAAAGCCATTAGCGATCGCTCCTGGCACTCACGCTTTGTCCATGCGCCGCGCGCCGCACCTGTAGCTGACCGCTGAAAGCTGAGCGCTGACGGCTATTTTGGATAGCTGCCGGTGATCTTCTTGACCCAACCGTGAAAGCGGTGGAACCAGGCGCCCTCGGGCAGGAACATGAAGGGACATTCTCCCGGAATCACGGACATTCCCTTCGACTCGCAGAACTCGACAGCCTCGGCGCTCACCGCCCCGGCGCCGCCGGCACGGTACATCCAGACGCGCGGGATACCCGCTTCGGCGCAGTCCCGCACCACTGACTCAGTGACTGACGGCGATGTCATCAGCAGGACCGCCGTAACGGGCGGCTGGATCTCCTGGACATGGGCGAAGCACGGCTGGCCGTCGATTTCCCGCGCCGCCGGATTCACCGGCACGGCGTCATATCCGCGTTCGCGAAACTCGCGAAAGAGGGCGCGCGAAAAGTCTTTCGGTTGCTGCGACACGCCCACGATGGCCAGGCGGTGCTGGCCGAGGAATTCCCGGATTCTCTCCATGGTTTGCATATGGTTCATCAGGGAGTGCCGCGGTCGAACCGCAGGCACGCCCGCCCCAGGTACACTTCGTCGCCGGGCCTCAACTTTTCGCCGCGGCGGTTGCCGGCCGGGACTTCGATGGGACGGCCGTCGCGAAAGACTCGGGTGCCGAACTCGCTCTCGTCGTCGCAGATGCGGTACTCGCCGGCGTCGAGGCGGATGTGCGCGTGGCAGCGCGAGACGGTGGCGTTGGCTTCGTCGGCGCCCTCTTCGAACACGATATCGTTGCGGCGGACGACGCGCTGCTCGGCATCCGTCAACTCGGCGAGGCGCCCGATGTTGGTCCGGGCCTTCTGCAGCGGGTACTCGCTGCGCTCGGCTTTGCCTTTGACGACCAACACGAGGCCGGGTCCAACGCTCGCCGGTTGCGGCTGCGATTGGGGCTGCGGCGCTGGCCCGGGGGCTACTGCGTCCAGGCCGTACTCGATGGCGAAAGGCTTCGCGCCGATCTCGCATTCCTCGGCTTTCACTTCGACCGAAAATCCGCGCGGCAGCCCGCACTGCGCGCCTTCGAGAGCATCGCGGATATCGGCTTCGAGGCGGCCGCCCTCGGCAAACGCGGTCTGGTAGACGGCGCGGCGGTCGGGGTTGGCCGACGCCAGGGTCACCGAGACGCGCGAGTACGGAAAGACGCGCTTGCCGCGAGCCAGCGTCTGGACCTTGCCCCCGATCTCCTCCAGAATCGCGCGGTGCACCAGCAGCAACTCGTCGGATTCGGCCTCACCGAAGACGCGCTCGGCGAAATGGTGGAAGCCGCGCTCGATGGTCTTTTCGATATCGGAGAACAGTTTCATGGCTGTACCAATCCCAGCTTGAGCGCCGCGTTCACAATCTCGGCCCCGGCCGGGGCGGCGGCCGTACCGCCGTACACTCCATTTTCCACCAATACGGAGAAGGCGATGCGGCGGGCGGCCGGGCCATAGGGCGCGTACCCGATGAACCAGGCGTGCGAAGGCCCGTCGGCCAGTTCGGCGGTGCCGGTCTTGCCCGCGACGGCCACGCCCGCGACGGCCGCCCGACGGCCGGTCCCGGAGGTCACCACTTCTCGCATGAACTTCGCGAGGGTCTGGGCGGCGTCCGGCGCCAGGACGGTTTCGGCGGTGGTGGTGCGGGTGTTGGTCTCGTCGGTGAGCCAGCGGCCTTGCGGCATGGCGCCTCCGTTCGCCACGGTGGCGGCGACACGCGCCATCTGGAACGGCGACGCCACTACCTGCCCCTGCCCGTAGGAAGACTGCGGCAGGGACTTCTTCAACTGGGCGGCGGTATTGGGAGACGCGGTGACGATGCCCAGCGCGTTGGCCGTGTCCCAGAGGGGCTGCGCGCCCACGTCGTAAGTCCCCAACTGGGCGAAGTAGGCGTTGCAGGAGACGACAATTCCGCGCTGCATGTCCACGGTGCCGTGCGGAGCCTGGTCCTGGATGTCGTCGCGAATGGGGCGGTTGGAGCCCTTGATGAAGTTGCCCACGCGGCCATCGGGGAGGCGGATGCACTCGTAGGTCTTGTGGACCAGCGACGGGTCTTTGCGCAGGGCCGCCATGGCGGTCACGACTTTGAAGGTCGAGCCCGGCGGGTAGAGGCCGTAGCGGGCGCGGTCGAGGAAGGGCAGGTCGGCAGGTTGGTCCGGGGGCGGCCCATCGGGGTTCATCACAGGCAACGGAAAGCTGACTGCGGCGAGCAGATCGCCGGTGGCCGGGTCCATGACGACCGCGGCGCCTTTATCCTGTTTGGCCTGCTGCAACTGGTTGCGCAGGATCTCGGCCACCTTCACCTGGAGGCGGGCGTCGATGGACATGCGGACGTCGCGCGGCCGATCGAGGACGCGGCGCACGGCTGGGTTCTGCGGGTCGTAGCGATAGCGGAGGAGCGGCACCAGCTCGCGGTAGTCGTAGCGGATGACGCGCTCGGTTTTGCCGGTCTTGGGATTCTGGACGTCGACGAGGGTGGGCCGGTCGTCGTAGCCGCGCAGGCGGCGGGCGGAATCGCGCTCCACGTAGGAGGTGTTGCTGGCGCCCCAGCGGATGCGCGTGCGCAGGTCGCCGAGCAGGTCGAGGGTCAGGCCTCCGAAGGGGTAGTGGCGGCTCTCGGTGCGCGGGCAGGCGCGGTCGATATCGATCCCGAGGGCTTGGTAATCGGCGCGGTGCTGCTCGAGGAGGGACCAGTCGCTGGTGGCCAGCGGCAGGCCGTTGCGGTCGTAGATGGTGCCCTTGGGGATCTCGGCCATGATGAGTTGCAGGCGGGGATTGTACTGGTAGCGGCGGGCGCCATCGGCCTGGACTACGAGGGTGCCTTCGCCGACGACCGCGGCGCCGCGGACGACCTGGACATAGGCGGCTTTGGCGAGGACTACGGCTCCGGCGAGGGCGAAGATGACGGCGAGGGTGCGGGAGGAGGTGGGGCCGGCGGCAAGACCCCGGTCGCGGGCCGATGCGGCGCCGGCGTTACCGGAGCCGGTGTGGCCGAAGGCGGCGCGGGCGGAGGCGGCGCGGGCGGAGGCGGGGCCGGAGGGGGCGCGGGCGGAAATGGAAACAAGAATTGCGATGACGGCGAAGTTCGCGAGCATGGCGGTGCGGCCGTAACTCAGGAACGGCGTTACTACGCCGGAGAGCGGGAGAACGCCCAGGGCGCCGCCCGATATGAGAAGGATCTGCAGCGCGGTGGCGGCGGCCAGGCCGGCCGCGAGGAAGCTTTCGTAATCGGTGCGGGCGCGTTCGGCGATGCGCAGGGCGCGGTAGACGATCAGCGCGAAGAGGGCGAAGACCGCGGCCACGCCGAGGAATCCCCATTCCTCGCCGAGGGCCGAAAGAATGAGGTCGGTGTGGGCGGCGGGCACCAGTTGCGGATCGCCGAGCCCGATTCCGGTGCCGGAGATTCCGCCGGTCGAGAAGGCCCAGAGCGAGTGAGCCAGTTGATCGCCGCCGTGGATCAGGTTGTCCCAAGGCGAAAGCCACATGGAGACGCGCTCGCCCACGGTATGCGGCACCCCGGCGAAGTAGCCGAACACGAAGCCCAGGACCACGAGCGAGAGTCCGGCCAGGGGCACCAGCGCGCCGCCCCGCGCTACGCCGTAGAGCGTGAGGAACAGGCAGGCGAAGATCAGCGCCGGGCCCATATCTTTCTGCAGGAAGAAAAAGACCAGCGAGAGCGCCACCGAGACCAGCGCAGGCAGCGTGTATTCGACCGGCGGGATATCGAAGCGGCGGGTGAGCGCGGCCAGCGAGGAACGGGTTTCGCGGGCGTGGCGCAGAACGTCCCAGCGGCTGCCGAAGTATCCGGCGAGGAAGAAGACCAGCAGGAGGCGGATGATTTCGACGGGCTGAAATCCGAGGAGGTTGACCTTGGCGTCACTGGTGCCGGGGCCGTGTCCGAAGAGGATGAGCAGCGCGGAAAGCCCGAAGCTGGCGAGCAGCGGAACGTAGCTCAGCTTGCCGGCGAGGCGCTCGAAATCCACGGCGCTCAGCGCGGCCAGCAGGAGACATCCGCCCGCCACGCCCTGCGCGAAATCCACGAACAGCATGTTGTCGCGCACGGGGTCGCGCAGGCTGACCATCAGGACGAGCCCCACGCCGGTGAGCAGCAAAACGGCGGGCAACAACGACTGGTCGCCCTCAAAACCGCGCAGTCCCCACCAAGCGTGAACCACGAAAAACGCGGCCAGGAACAGCACAGCCCACAGAAAAAAGGCGCGGCGGAACTGCGCGGGGCGGCGCACGACTACCGTGGGCTTCCACTCGCGCAACTGGTCGCCGGTGAGGAGCGCCTCGGATTCGCGGGTGCCCAGGCGGTCGCGAAAGTTCTTCAGGCCGCGCCCGGTTCCCAGGTCTTCGGCAGTCACGCGGATGCGCGCGACGGCGCCCACGTTGGAGAGCGAGCCCGAAACGAAGTAGATCTTGCGGGCGGCCAGCTCGCGCTCGGCGGCATCCGGGAAGAGCGTCTGGAGGGCCGGCAGCAAGTCCTCGCGGGCGCTGACGTCGTTCAGGTTGAGAAGCTTTTTGGCGGTGAGGTCCTGCTCGATGGCGGCGAGCCCCTGCGACTTCGCGCTGTAGACCAGGTACAGACCGATGGAGACGGCGAGGGCCGACGCCAGAATCCATGCCAACTCAGCGCGGCGCCACACCGCACGCTCGCGCGGCAGGCGGCGGATCTCCGCGCGCTCTACTGCTTTGCTGCGTGTGACTGCCATAAATCCACGAGAGACTTCACCAGTGCAGGGATCTTGTGCAGCCCGGTGGGAGCGACGTTGACGCCCAGGTCGATCTGCTGCAGCCGGAAATTGACTTGTTCCAGGCTGCTTTGGACGCGCAAGATATAGGTGTTGGAGCTGCCCCAGGGAGCGATGCTCTGGTACAGGCCCAGCGACTTCTCGTAATCCTCCTTGGAGCGCTGGATCTGGTCCTTCTCCTGCGGGAGGCCGCGGACGTTGCGCGAATCCCAGAAGGTGCGGTCGGCGCGCTCGCGATAGCCGTCGGCGAGTTGCGACTTCTCGCGGGGTCCCCAGGTGAATCCACGGTTTTCGGCTTCCTGGAGGGCCTGGTCCGCCTTGTCGATGTCTTTCAGCCCGTAGACGTACACGCGCGCCAGGCCCAACTGCGGGTCGGGCGATTTCGGCAGGAGCTTATCGGCTTCAGTGAACTTTTCCACCGCGAGGTTCAGCTCCGCCGTGCTGCGGTGGCTGATGCCGTTGATGCGCGCCAGGTGTCCCTCGGTGAGCCGCAGTTTGCCGCGCACGGTGGTATCGTCGGAGTCGAGCGCGAGGGCGCGCGCCAGATCGTCATGGGCGCTCTTCCAGCTTGTCTCGTAAACCGCGTCGCTGTTGCGATAACTATCGATCACGTGGTCGGCCGCCGCGACAAACTTCTGCTTCACGGCTTTTCGCGGCCCCCGCAACAACCAAGACGAGGGATTGCCCTCGGAAAGTTCCGTCCATCGGTTCCAGATGTCGTCGAGGGAGGTCACCTGCTCGGCGGCGATGTCGCGCTCCAGTTGCTGCCCGCGGTGGTTGAGGAGAATGGCGGAGCCCATGAGCCAGCTCAGGAAGACCCCGGCCGCGAGCACCAGGCCGGCGATGGTTCGGGTGAGCCATAGCGGCATGGGTTTCTTGGGAGCGGCGGGCGGCTTCGGGGGCTCCTTCGGGGTGAAGACGATTTTGGCCTGGGTGCGGCGGGTTTCGGCATCGGGGGTGGTGCGGCGCGTGTCGCCATCCACGCCGGCGCCGGCGGCCTGGCGGAAAGTGCGGCGCGTGGCATCGCGATCGTCATCGATCTCTTCGCCCTGGCGGAAGCGGCGCAGCTCGTCCGAGATTTCGCGGGCCGACTGGTAGCGCACCTCCGGCTCGGGCGCCATGGCCCTCACCAGGATGCGGCGCAGAGGCTCGGGGCACGGCTCGGGCGCGGGCGGCGGAGGAATTCGGGAACGGATCATGCGTTCGAGGCGCTCGGTGCTCTCGGCGTGATACGGCTGCAGGCCGGTGACCATTTCGTAGAGCATGACGGCCAGCGACCACAGGTCGGACAGTTCATTGACCTGGCCGGCCTCGAGGCGCTCGGGCGAACCGTATGGAACGCTGCCGAATTCGTTGCGCGTCAGCTTGCGCGTGAGCGAGAGCGCTTTGGCGATCCCGAAATCCATGACCCGCACCTCGCCGTGCGAGTCGATGCGGATGTTCTTGGGCTTGATGTCGCCATGGACGATGCCGTGAATCTCCTGGCCATCGATCTCGACGCGCAGGTTGTGGGCGTTTTCGAGGGTCTGCGCGACGGCCAGCGAGACGTCGGTGGCGAACTCGGGCGCCAGCGGGCCACGGCGCATCAGCTCCGAAAGATCCTGGCCGTCGATGTATTCCATGGCGACGAAGAAGAAGCCGTCGAGGTCGCCCGAATCGTAGACCCGCACGACCCGCGGGTCGACGGTGGCGAGCTGCGCCTGCAGGACGGCCCCGCGGCGCTCGGCTTCGATGGCATCGCGGGTATCAACGTCGGGCGCGTGCTCGATGAGCTTTAGGGCGACGGCACATTGATGCTCGGTATCCTGCGCGAGGTATACGTCGGCCATGCCTCCGCGGCCGAGCTTGCGGAGGATCTCGTACTTGCCGAGTTTGCGCGAAGCGGGGGCGATCATTGTAGTCTACCCCCGCGCTCGGGCGTGTCGGGACGGCGGCCGCCGCCGCGCCCGGCATCCAGGAAATAATTCTTCTCCTTCACCGTGGCTGGCGGCACTTCGGGCGGCAACTCCAGTGCGCTCTTGTCGAACACGTTGCCCACCAGCACGGGCCGGGCGCCCTCGCGCGCCGCCAGCGCGGCACCCTTGTTGCGCTGCAGGGAGTTGTGCAGGATCCAGGGAGTGGACGGGCCCTGAATCAGCACGCCTTCGCGCGCGCAATCGTGGATGGCGTTGCCCAGCAGGACGGGGCTGCCTTCACCGCGGATCGCGATCCCGACTGCCGCGCCCCAAACCTCCATATCGTCTACTTCGACGTCCGAGCGGGTCAGCGCGATTCCTTCCGAGAGCGGGGTTTTCTCGTCGGCCTTAATGAGGAATCCCGCGATGCGCGCGTCCTTGACGCCCTCGGCCAATACCGCGGGGCCTTTGCTCATGGGCGCGGCGCGCAGGATGGCCTCGCGGGGGACGCGGCTGCGGAGGGTCACGCCGGTCTTGAGCGTTACCTGCTCGGGATACTCTCCGCCCACCACTTCGACGGTGTCGCCGGGGCGGGCCTCGGCGAGGGCTGCCGCGATGGTGGTGAAGGGCGCACCGGTGGATCCAACCACCAGGATGCGTGGGGTGAACGCGATCGGCGGCGGGATCCAGAACGGCCGCGAGAACCACGCGGCGGTTGCGGCCACCAGCAATCCAGCGACGAAAATGGCGGCGTGGGTGAAGAAACCGTGGGTGCGGACCACCTGGGGAGAAGACACAGGCAGGAATGCCTGTGCCACGCCGAACTGGTCGCCCTCCACCACCAGCACGGTGACATTGTCCTTACCGCCGGCGCGGTTGGCAGCTTCGATCAGCTCGCGCACCGCGGCTTCCGGATTACCGGCGTGGCGCTCGACGGCGGCGCGGATTTCGTTCGACGGCACCTGGTCGCTGAGGCCATCGCTGCACAGGAGCAGGGCGCTATCGGGATCGAAGGGAATGCGCTGGACCTCGATGAAATCGCCATCGTCGGGGGCGTGCTCCTCGGAGCCCACGTCGCGGAAGACTTCGTTGCGGCGCGGGTGGCGCATGGCCTCGGCCTCGCTCAGCTCGCGATTGTCTTCGCGCTCGCCGACCGGGGAATGGTCGTGGGTGATCTTGCGGATCTCGCCGCGGCGGATCTGGTAGAGCCGCGAATCGCCGACATGGCCGACCACGGCGGAGCCGTTATCCAGGATGGCCACGGTGAGCACGCAGGCCATGCCTTCCCATTCCGGATTGGTTTGGGCGGCGCGGAGGATCTCGTTGTTGGCCATGGTGATGGCCTCGCGGATGCGCTGCTCGGTGGTGCCGGTGAGGCGCTCGAGGCGCGCGCGCAGGCGGGCCACGGCGATCTCGGCGGCCTTCTCGCCGGCGGCCTGTCCGCCGATGCCGTCGACGACGAGGAAGATGCCGCGATCGGGGTCGATGTGGAGGGCGTCCTCGTTGTTGCGGCGCACCCGGCCGGGGTCGCTGCCACCCGCGAATTTGATTTTGGCCTTTACCAAGAGGTTTCACCGCCGAGACGCCGAGGCGCGGAGTTAAGAAAAGTCAAAACCTGAGAGCGCTGAGGTGGCAGAGGGCGCCGAGGGGAGCTTCGGCGCACCCGGCCGGAGTCGCTGCCACCCGCGATTTTGAGTTTGGCCTCTACCACAGGGTTACCTTGGGGCAGGGCTCCGCAAATGCGTCGACACGAGTTGCGCTTGCGGCAGCGGGACGAGGGCGTCCCGCGCGGACCAGGGGGTCCGCCCCACGGTGGGAGCGCCGGCTGAAAGCCGGCGGCAGCCAGGATTGGCTGCCCCACATGGATGCGAGACTATGCTTACGACGTGGCACTGCGGAACTCCAGGAATAGGACGTTGGCCAGG